>NZ_JAKUEU010000046.1:0-40256 GCF_022663075.1 Bacillus cereus group sp. BfR-BA-01441 | reverse complement strand
TTTATGTAGTAGAGGAGAAAGCTGTTCCCGAAGGTGTTTGGGGACAGCTTTTTCTTATGATTATAGTAGCGCTACGGATGTCGATATATTTGGAAAATCGCCGATATAAATGGAGTTGCGCTGATATATTTGGGAAATCGCCGATATATTTCAAGTTGCGCTGATATATTTAGAAAATCGCTGATATAAATTGAATTACTCTTGTACTTTGTTAGAGTAGATGTTCAATGAAACATTTTTCTAAAATTTGTAAAGATATCTTTACGTATAACTGGAAAATATTTATAATTTAAGTAAAGATATCTTTACTTTTGAAGGTGGATCCTATGGGTGTGAAAAATAAAATAAAAGAGTTAAGAAAGCAAAATCATATAACACAAGTTGAAATGGCAAAGGCGATGCAGGTGACGCGGCAGACGATAGTGGCGATTGAAAATCATCATTACAATCCAAGTCTAGAGTTATCTTTAAAAATTGCCAAATATTTTGGAGTGAAGGTGGAGGAAATCTTTACGCTGGAGTAAGGGGAGAGAAATGGTAGGAAAACGAGCATAGCGATAGGGGGAATAAAAAATGCAGGATGAGTTTGAGAGATTTCAGTCAGATAAAGCGTTTAAATATGTAGGGTTATTTTTTACGATTAGTTTAGCGATATGGAGTTTATATAATTTAATTGTTGATGGAAATGCTGGTATGCCGTTTGTTTTATTTGTACTAGGGCAGTGGGTGTATTTTCTTGTGAACTATTGGCCGAAGTGGAAATATAGAAATCGAAAAGAGGCTAATCATGTATGAGTAAGAGAGAGGTCATGAGATTCGTAGGGAGTTTGCTTGTAGCAGGAATTCTTTTAAATACGAGTTTAATGATTTTAAGTATTTTGTGGGGAACTATTTTTATATCGAATGTAGCGCTAGTCATTTTATATGGAATTTCGGAATATAAAGAGCAGAAGCGTTTGAAAGAAGAGGGAGTACCATCAATTGATGAGCGAGTTGTGAACAAGATGAAGTTATATTTTATGATTTGTATTACAAGCTTCGTTTTCTTGTTTATTATGTATCTTTGTGTAAATAAGTATTTAGATAGGCAAGCAGTACATGTAACTGAGCTATTATATATTGCTATTTTTGGTGTATTAATTAGTATCGCATCAACGAGCGTGTTAGCAACAAGGAATAATAGATAGAAAAAGGGGAACTGGGATGGGATTACCGGTGTTATGTGTCGCTACAGCTATATTTTCGCTTCTTTGGGGAATGCAAAACTTTTCTCGTAATCCAGTGCCGAGTATTTGTATTATGATTGGTACTGTAGGTTTATCGTATTATTTATTATTATTAGCCCATTATCATAAAACGGCAACGAGTGTTGTTGTTGGAGCACTTATTTTATTTTGTGGGCGCGCCATACAAAAGGGGGTATTTCCATAAAAGCTGTTTATACATTTTGTATAAACAGCTTTTTGTATTTTTTTTACAAAAAGCTTGAAAGTTACGTAACGTCATCTTTTATAATGAAAGGGAAGAGGTGATGGTAGTGATTTCAATACAAGAATTGACGAGAGAAACAGGGGTTACAGTACGTACACTACGTTATTATGATCAAATAGATTTATTAAAGCCGAGCGGAAAAACAGAGGGTGGACATCGGTTATATAGTGAAAATGACGTTATTCGTTTGCAACAAATTTTATTTTTAAAAGAAATGGGATTTTCATTAAAAGAAACTGCGAATATGTTAGTAAAAGGTGAGCTGGATTTAAAAAATTCGCTTGAAAAACAACTTCGGTTTGTACAGGAAGAACAAAAGAAATTTAATCGAATGGAGAGTGTTTTACAAGCAGTTGTTTATTCGGTAGATGTGGAGGGAGAACTCGATTGGAAAGTTATGTTTGAACTGATTCAGCTTTCGAAGCAGTCTCCTCGTATACGTGAAATATTTCAAAATGAAGTATTTTCAAAGGAAGAACAAAAATTACTTCATAATTTACCAAACATGAGTAAGGAAGATCCGAATGTTTTAGAATGGGTAGATTTATTAAAGCAATTACGCACTTTTATGAAAGACGGTAAAGAAGCTGCTAGTGATGAGGTACAAGGGGCAATGAAGAGATTAATGCAGAAGTGTTTAGAAATGGCCAATGGTGATGAAGCGTTTTTAGATAAGTTATGGGAAGTTAGAAAATCGAAGGAAGATTCACAGAAAATGAGCATGTATCCAATTGAAGAAGAACTTTTAGTGTATATGGATGAGGCTTTTCGTATTTATGATGAAAGGGAGAAGGATAAATGAGCATACTCGCAGAATATCGTTGGTATTTTTTAATTGGGGCAGAAATTGTATTTTGGTTATCAGCTATCGGTTTCTTTTTACTTCGCTACGGATTCCGTTTGAAAAAGGCGAGTTTTATTATGGGAATTGTACTCCTCGTAAATGAAGTGTTTATTTTAACTTTAGGAGTAGTGGACTATTATCAAACAGGAAAGTTCTCTAACTTTCAAATTATTACTGTAATTATTTTATTGTATGCAGTTTTCTACGGGAAAAAGGATTTGAAGAAGCTTGATATATTTGCACAAAAATCAGTTGCGAAATGGCGTAATGAACCGGCGCCTATTATTGAAGAACAGGTAGAATTAATAGGCATGGCCTATGCAAAGCAGGAAATAAAAAATTGGGTATTACATCTTGTTTTTTTCGTTGGTGTGCACATATTCTTTTTCTTCGCGTATGGATTTATTCCATTTGAACAATGGGGTAATTGGTTAGAATCGGGAATCGTTTTAAATAAAGCTGCAAGTCGCGTGAGCCAAGTGTGGGCGATTGTATTTTTAGTTGATACAGCAATTTCATTTTCATATGTGATTTTTCCGAAGAAGGAGAAAGGAAAAGAAAAGCTACTTTCATAGTTGAAAGTAGCTTTTCTGGTATACAAATAATTTTTATAGGAGAGGATGACAATAGAAAAAAGAATCAGCTGTATATGTCTATTTCTCTTTAGTTTAGTAGCATGTTCACCATCTAGCACTACAATTGATAAGAAGAATGATGTCATTGTAAAGGGAGTAGGAACTTCCAATCTAGATAAATTCGAACAGTTCGTTATGAACGTTGATCAAGGGGAAGTTGATAAAATAAGAATTGTACAGTATACCGATGAAGGTGACCCGGTTTTTCAAACGTTAGAGCATAGTGGGAAAGATATCCTTTATGTGTTAGATAGTAGACAAGACAAGTTTGCTGGTGACCATAAAGGATTACATAAAGATAGTTGTAAAAGTATTGTTAAAGAGCAGCGCGAATCAGAAAGTACTTATCGGTTAACAGATTGTACGAATGAAGATGGACGCAATGGATATGACTTATTATATGTATCAAAAAAATAGAGTTAGTAGAGGAAGGAAGTATTTACTCCTTCCTTTTTCTATGTGTATATTGTCGAAAACTTTACCGAATATCTGTTCGTTTTTTTAGGTTTTTTATAGGTATTCGTGGTAAAATAATAATACAGATTTTTATGAGGAGGTCGGATTTTCTTGGAACGTCAATTTGAAATTGTCTCAGCGTATTCCCCGCAAGGTGATCAGCCGGTAGCTATAGAGAAGCTTGTAGAGGGAATTAATAGTGGAAAGAAAAAGCAAGTGTTGCTTGGAGCAACAGGAACGGGTAAGACATTTACGATTTCAAATGTCATTAAAGAAGTGCAAAAGCCAACACTTGTTATGGCTCATAATAAAACGTTAGCAGGGCAGTTATATAGTGAGTTGAAAGACTTTTTCCCGAATAATGCAGTTGAATATTTTGTTAGTTACTACGATTATTATCAGCCAGAAGCGTATGTACCACAAACAGATACGTTTATTGAAAAAGATGCGCAAATTAATGATGAAATTGATAAATTGCGTCACTCGGCAACGTCTGCATTATTTGAACGGGACGATGTAATTATTGTTGCGAGTGTTTCGTGTATATATGGCTTAGGTTCTCCAGAAGAATACCGCGAGCTAGTTGTTTCGCTTCGAGTTGGTATGGAAAAAGACCGTAATCAATTGCTTCGTGAACTTGTTGATGTACAGTATGGACGTAATGATATTGATTTCAAGCGTGGTACATTCCGTGTGCGAGGAGATGTAGTTGAAATCTTCCCGGCATCACTTGATGAGCATTGTATTCGAATCGAATTTTTCGGTGATGAAATCGATCGTATTCGTGAAGTAAATGCGTTAACAGGTGAAGTATTAGCAGAACGTGATCATGTAGCAATCTTCCCAGCATCTCACTTCGTTACACGTGAAGAAAAGATGAAGGTCGCTATTGAAAATATCGAAAAAGAATTAGAAGAGCGTTTAAAGGAATTAAATGATAACGGCAAGTTGTTAGAAGCGCAGCGTATAGAACAGCGTACACGTTATGATTTAGAAATGATGCGCGAGATGGGATTTTGTTCAGGTATTGAAAACTACTCCCGTCATTTAACACTTCGTCCAGCGGGGGCAACGCCGTATACGCTATTAGACTATTTCCCGAAAGATTTCTTAATCGTTATGGATGAATCGCACGTATCAGTACCGCAAGTAAGAGCGATGTATAACGGGGACCAAGCGCGTAAGCAAGTGCTTGTGGATCATGGATTCCGTCTGCCGTCAGCTTTAGATAATAGACCGCTCACATTCGATGAGTTTGAAGAGAAAACGAATCAAGTTATTTATGTTTCAGCAACGCCAGGACCGTATGAGTTAGAGCAGTCGCCAGAAGTAATAGAACAAATTATTCGTCCAACAGGGCTTTTAGATCCACCAATTGATATACGACCAATTGAAGGGCAAATTGACGATTTATTAGGAGAGATTCAAGATCGTATTGCAAAAAATGAACGTGTATTAATTACGACTTTAACGAAGAAAATGTCAGAGGATTTAACGGATTACTTAAAAGATGTAGGAATTAAAGTTAACTATCTTCACTCTGAAATTAAAACGTTAGAACGTATTGAAATTATCCGTGATCTTCGCCTCGGTAAATTTGATGTACTTGTCGGCATTAACTTATTGCGAGAAGGATTAGATATTCCGGAAGTATCACTTGTAGCTATTTTAGATGCTGATAAGGAAGGGTTCTTGCGTTCAGAACGTTCATTAATTCAAACAATCGGTCGTGCCGCGCGTAATGAAAACGGCCGCGTTATTATGTATGCAGATCGTATAACGAAATCTATGGGAATTGCGATTGAAGAAACGAAGCGTCGTCGTAGTATACAAGAAGCTTACAATGAAGAGCATGGTATTACGCCGAAAACGATTCAAAAAGGCGTTCGTGATGTTATCCGTGCAACGACAGCTGCTGAAGAGACAGAAACATACGAAGCAACTCCTGCTAAGAAAATGACGAAAAAAGAGCGCGAAAAGACAATTGCGAAGATGGAAGCAGAGATGAAAGAAGCAGCAAAAGCGTTAGACTTCGAGCGTGCAGCTGAACTAAGAGATTTACTATTAGAATTAAAAGCGGAAGGGTGAAAAAAGTGAGTAAGAGCAAGGATTTTATCGTTGTAAAAGGTGCTAGAGCACATAACTTAAAAAATATTGATGTAACCATTCCGAGAAATCAGCTTGTCGTTGTAACGGGATTGTCTGGTTCGGGGAAATCATCATTAGCATTTGATACGATTTATGCAGAAGGGCAGCGCAGATACGTAGAATCGTTATCTGCGTATGCGCGCCAGTTTTTAGGACAAATGGATAAGCCGGATGTGGACACGATTGAAGGATTGTCACCAGCAATTTCAATCGATCAAAAAACGACGAGTCGTAACCCACGTTCAACTGTTGGAACGGTAACGGAGATTTATGATTACTTACGTTTATTATTTGCACGAATTGGTACGCCAATTTGTCCGAATCATGGCATTGAAATTACGTCACAAACAGTAGAGCAGATGGTAGACCGTGTTCTTGAATATCCTGAACGTACGAAATTACAAGTGTTAGCGCCTATCGTTTCTGGGCGTAAAGGTGCGCATGTAAAAGTACTTGAAGATATTAAGAAGCAAGGATATGTTCGTGTTCGCGTTGACGGTGAAATGCTTGATGTATCTGAAGATATTGCGTTAGATAAAAATAAGAAGCATTCCATTGAAGTTGTAATTGACCGTATTGTTGTAAAAGGAGGGATCGCAAGCCGTCTTGCTGATTCACTTGAAAGTGCATTAAAGCTTGGCGGGGGACGAGTGTTAATCGATGTTATGGGAGAAGAGGAACTTCTGTTTAGCGAACATCACGCTTGTCCGCATTGTGGTTTTTCAATTGGAGAATTAGAGCCGCGTATGTTCTCATTCAATAGTCCGTTCGGAGCATGTCCTTCTTGTGATGGACTTGGTTCAAAGCTAGAGGTAGATTTAGAGCTTGTTATTCCTAACTGGGATTTATCATTAAATGAACATGCGATTGCGCCTTGGGAACCAACAAGTTCACAATATTACCCACAACTTTTACAATCTGTATGTAATCATTACGGCGTTGATATGGATGTGCCTGTAAAAAATATACCGAAAGATTTATTTGATAAAGTGTTGTACGGAAGCGGGGAAGAGAAAGTTTATTTCCGCTATGTAAATGAATTTGGTCAAGTAAAGGAAAATGAGATTTTATTTGAAGGTGTTATTCCAAACATTGAACGTCGTTATCGTGAAACGAGTTCCGATTACATTCGTGAGCAAATGGAAAAGTATATGGCAGAACAAGCTTGTCCAAAGTGTAAAGGTGGACGCTTAAAGCCTGAGAGTTTAGCTGTATTTGTTGGCAATAAAACGATTGCTGACGTAACGAAGTATTCAGTTCAAGAAGTACAAGAATTCTTCTCGAATGTAGAGCTAACGGAGAAGCAACAAAAAATAGCTCATTTAATTTTAAGAGAAATTCAGGAGCGCGTTGGGTTCTTAGTGAACGTTGGTTTAGATTATTTAACGTTAAGTCGTGCCGCAGGAACTTTATCAGGTGGTGAGGCGCAGCGTATTCGTTTAGCGACGCAAATTGGTTCTCGTCTAACTGGCGTACTTTATATTCTTGATGAGCCTTCAATTGGTTTACACCAGCGTGATAACGATCGTCTTATTCGTACATTGCAAGAAATGCGCGATTTAGGTAATACGTTAATCGTTGTTGAACATGATGAAGATACGATGATGGCTGCTGACTATTTACTTGATATAGGGCCTGGTGCAGGTATTCACGGTGGACAGGTCGTTTCAGCGGGGACGCCGGCTGAAGTTATGCAAGATGAGAATTCATTAACAGGGAAGTATTTAAGTGGTAAAGAGTTTATTCCAGTTCCACTTGAAAGACGTAAAGGTGATGGACGTAAAGTAGAGATTGTCGGCGCAAAAGAGAATAACTTAAAGAATGCGAAAATGTCATTCCCACTCGGTACGTTTGTAGCGGTAACAGGGGTATCTGGTTCTGGTAAAAGTACGATGATTAATGAAGTATTATATAAATCGTTAGCTCAAAAGTTATATAAAGCGAAAGCGAAGCCAGGTACTCATAAAGAGATTAAAGGTCTTGAACATTTAGAT
The DNA here is from genome assembly GCF_022663075.1 of Bacillus cereus group sp. BfR-BA-01441. Lineage (NCBI taxonomy): Bacteria > Bacillati > Bacillota > Bacilli > Caryophanales > Bacillaceae > Bacillus > Bacillus cereus group sp. BfR-BA-01441. The sequence continues at coordinate 32,688 of NZ_JAKUEU010000046.1, read as the reverse complement.
AAGGTAATTGATATTGATCAATCACCAATTGGTCGTACACCACGTTCTAATCCAGCGACGTACACAGGTGTATTCGATGATATTCGTGATGTGTTTGCACAAACGAATGAAGCGAAAGTGCGCGGATATCAAAAAGGACGTTTCAGCTTTAATGTAAAAGGTGGCCGTTGTGAAGCGTGCCGTGGTGATGGAATTATTAAAATTGAAATGCATTTCCTACCAGATGTGTATGTTCCGTGTGAAGTTTGTCACGGTAAACGATATAATCGTGAAACGTTAGAAGTGAAATATAAAGATAAGAATATTTCTGAAGTGTTAGGGATGACAATTGAAGATGGAGTAGAATTCTTCGCCAATATTCCTAAAATTAAGCGTAAACTTCAAACGCTTGTAGATGTTGGGCTTGGTTATATGAAATTAGGTCAACCAGCAACAACATTATCTGGTGGGGAAGCACAGCGTGTGAAATTAGCTTCTGAATTACACCGTCGTTCTACAGGTCGTACGTTATACATTTTAGATGAGCCAACGACTGGTTTGCATGCGCATGATATTGCACGTCTTCTAGAAGTGCTGCAACGTCTGGTTGAGAGCGGTGAGACGGTACTTGTAATTGAACATAATTTAGATGTAATTAAAACAGCTGATTATATCGTTGACCTTGGACCAGAGGGCGGAGATAAAGGTGGACAAATCGTTGCTTCCGGAACGCCAGAGCAAGTAGTGAAAGAAGAACGCTCATACACAGGTAAGTATTTAAAAGAGATTTTAAATCGTGATAAAGCAAGAATGAAAGAGAAAATAAAAGAAGTAGAGTTATCGCAATAAGTTTATTGATGAAAACCGAGTGGAAATGACGCTCGGTTTTTATTTTACGAGGAAAAACTGGTAAGCATGTTAGTAGGTATACAAGCATGAAAGATAGAATAAGTTGATATAAGTGTTTGTATCATACTTGCGTTTATTATCTATTAGCGTATGATGAAATATATATGTTTAAAAGGATGTGTGACGAAATGAGATGGATTGTATCACTTCTTGTAAATAGCGTTGTGTTAATCGCTGTATCGGGACTTTTAAAAGGGATTGCACCAGATGCATTTTACGTAGCAAATATACAAACTGCAATTATTGCTAGTATTATATTGGCGGTTTTAAATGTGTTCGTAAAGCCGTTTTTAATTTTAATTACGCTACCAATTACTGTTGTAACTTTCGGCTTCTTCTTAATTGTTATTAATGCGATTACGTTAAAAATGGCAGATTCATTATTAGGAGATGCTTTTAATATATCAGGATTTGGTGTAGCGATTGTTGCGGCAATTTGTATTTCAATTTTTAATATGATAATTGAAAAGGCAATTGTTGAACCTCTATATGAAAAAAAGAGAAAGTGACAAAAAGAAAAACATTTCATTATTCGTATGAAATGTTTTTTTTTATTTATTAGAAACCGTATTTCTTGTTTCCAGAAAAAAATGGTACAATATCCGATAGAATGGAATTTTACATCAAACGAGACTGAACCCGCAGCGGAGTGGAGGTTTATACATATGCCGAAAGTAAGGACAAAAGATTTAATTGAACAATTTCAATTGGAGTTAATCAGTGGTGAAGAAGGCATTCATCGTCCGATTGATACAAGTGATTTATCACGACCGGGAATTGAAATGGCAGGATTTTTTACATATTATCCAGCAGATCGTGTGCAGCTTCTTGGAAAGACGGAGCTTACGTTCTTTGACACGTTAACGTCAGAGCAAAAACAAGAGAGAATGAAAGCGCTTTGTACTGAGGAGACGCCATGTATTATTGTAACTCGTAATCAAGATGTACCAGATGAGTTATTACAAGCATCACGTGAATCAGGTATGCCTTTATTACGTTCTTCTCAAACGACAACTAGATTATCAAGTCGTTTAACAAACTATTTAGAAGGTAAGTTAGCACCAACAACTGCTGTTCATGGTGTGTTAGTAGATATTTACGGTGTTGGTGTTTTAATTACAGGTCAAAGTGGTGTTGGTAAAAGTGAGACAGCTCTTGAGCTTGTAAAGCGTGGTCACCGTCTTGTTGCGGATGATAGTGTAGAAATTCGTCAAGAAGATGAAGACATGTTAGTCGGAAGCTCACCAGATTTAATCGAGCATTTATTAGAAATTCGTGGTCTAGGTATTATTAACGTTATGACGTTATTCGGTGCAGGGGCAGTACGAAATTACAAGCGTATTACACTTGTTATTAATCTTGAAATTTGGGATCAAAAGAAAAATTACGATCGCTTAGGTCTTGATGAAGAGAAAATGAAAATTATTGATACAGAGCTTACGAAGATTACACTTCCAGTTCGTCCTGGTCGAAACTTGGCTGTTATTATTGAAGTAGCAGCGATGAACTTCCGTTTAAAACGTATGGGAGTCAATGCAGCACAGCAGTTCTCTGAACGATTAATGAGTGCAATTGAGTTAGGAAATCAGGAGTAAACTTTGGAGAGGGAGGTCATATACATATGCTGTTAGCTTCTGTACCACAGCTTGACCGTGTAGCTATCCAACTTGGGCCGTTTCCTGTGTATTGGTACGGGATTATTATCGGTACAGGTGTGCTATTAGGTCTTTGGCTGGCAACTCGCGAGGGAGAAAGGCTAGGTATTCCAAAAGATACATTTGTTGACCTTGTATTAATTGCAGTACCGATCGCTATTCTTTTTGCGAGAATGTACTATGTTATTTTTGAATGGGAATATTACGCACAAAATCCGAGTCAAATTATTAATATTCGTCAAGGTGGTTTGGCGATTCATGGTGGTTTAATCGGGGCTGTTATTACAGGTGTTCTTTTTGCGAAACGACGCGGACTTTCTTTCTGGAAGTTGGCTGATATTGCTGCACCAAGTATTTTACTAGGACAAGCAATTGGCCGATGGGGAAACTTTATGAACCAAGAGGCGCATGGTGATGAAGTAACGAGACAGTTTTTAGAAGGTCTTCATTTACCGGATTTTATTATTAATCAAATGTATATTGAGGGTGTGTACTATCATCCGACGTTTTTATATGAATCATTATGGAATTTTGCAGGCGTAATTTTACTACTTGCATTAAGAAAAGTGAATTTACGTCGCGGGGAATTATTCTTCACATATTTAATTTGGTATTCAGTAGGACGCTTCTTCGTAGAAGGCTTACGTACAGATAGTTTAATGCTAGGACCACTTCGTATTGCACAAGTAATGTCAATTGGACTTGTTGTTATTTCTATTATTTTCATTATTGTGAGACGAAAAATGGGGCAAGCTGATAAAAGATATTTAGAAAATTAGAGACAAGTAGCATCTTATTATAAGATGCTGCTTCTTTCATATTCAGGAAGGCGAAAGGACTAAGTCGATGAGAATAAATACAGTTTTATTTGATTTAGATGGAACTTTAATTAATACAAACGAACTTATTATTTCTTCTTTTTTACATACTTTAAATACATATTATCCAAATCAATATAAGCGTGAAGATGTGTTGCCATTTATCGGTCCATCTTTGCATGATACTTTCAGTAAGATTGATGAAAGTAAGGTTGAAGAGATGATTACAAGTTATCGCGAATTTAACCATGATCATCATGATGAATTAGTAGAAGAATATGAAACTGTATATGAAACAGTTCGAGAGTTGAAGAAGCAAGGTTATAAAGTTGGTATTGTTACAACGAAAGCGAGACAAACCGTTGAGATGGGATTACAGTTGTCAAAGCTTGATGAATTTTTTGATGTTGTCGTGACAATTGATGATGTAGAGCATGTGAAACCACATCCAGAGCCACTTCAAAAAGCGCTTGAATTATTAGATGCAAAACCAGAAGAAGCATTGATGGTTGGGGATAATCATCATGATATTGTCGGTGGTCAAAATGCGGGGACGAAAACAGCTGCGGTTTCATGGACGTTGAAAGGTAGAGCGTATTTAGAGGCTTACAAGCCGGACTTTATGCTAGATAAAATGAGTGATTTGCTACCGATTTTGTCTAATATGAACCGTTCATAAAGGTCCAAGTAAGTTAGTAGAGGAGCGAGCTAAGTGCGACGGACAACGCGCTATCCTGTTTCAGGAGAAAATTCATTATGGAATGTGTATAAAACAGTGTCTTTTTGGAAGGTAATGAAAAACTTTATTATTATCCAAATTGCACGTTACACGCCATTTTTATCTGTGAAGAATTGGTTGTACCGCACTTTTTTACGGATGAAAGTAGGAAAGAAAACATCATTTGCGCTTATGGTAATGCCGGATATTATGTTCCCAGAAAAGATAACTGTGGGAGAGAATTCGATTATTGGCTATAACACAACGCTTTTAGCACATGAATATTTAATTCGTGAATATCGACTTGGGGAAATCGTCATTGGAAATGAAGTGATGATTGGAGCGAATGTAACAATATTACCAGGTGTGAAAATTGGAGACGGTGCGACTGTCTCAGCTGGCACACTTGTTCATAGAGATGTACCGAGCGGTGCTTTCGTAGGTGGAAATCCAATGCGTATTATTTATACGAAAGAGCAAATGACCGCCAGAGAAGGTTCATGGTGAAAATGTAACATTTCTCCTCTTTTTTTATGAATAAAAAGGAAATAATTGAGTATAATATACTGTTTTGTTTTTTACGGAATCGTTTATACTTATAGATAGAAGAATGTGTGAACGAAGAAAACAAAAAACTGGAGGATATATGGGGAAAAATCAAAGGATATATAAGGAGAACGGACAAGTTATCTCTTTTAATCAATTAGCGGACTTCTTTTATAAAAAAGGGATGAGAGCTTACAAAGGACAAAAATTGCAAGATGCAATTAAATATTTTCGAAGAGCGGCACAAAGTGAGAAGGAGCCGTTTATTTTATGTCAATTAGCAACAGTATTATCTGAGGCTGGTGAATATCAAGAGTCGAATCAAACCTTCTTAAAGTTAGTTAGATCTAATCCTGAACTTGAACAGTGCTATTATTTTATTGCAAATAATTATGCATATATGGGGTTATTTCAACAGGCGAAGAAATATGCGGATCGCTATTTAGAAGTTGCAAAAGAGAAGGAATTCGTAGAAGATACATTAGAACTTCTAGAGATTATGGAAGAAGAAGCAATGGGTGCGGAAGAGATTGAAGATGAAGATGATTTAATTGTTATGCAGGAAGAAGCGAATCGTTATATTCGTAATGGACAATTAGAAGAAGCAATTGCTACATTAGAAATTGTTACGAAAGATTATCCGGAATTTTGGTCAGGTCATAATAATTTAGCCATTGCACATTTTCAATCGGGTAATGTAGACAAAGCGCTGAAGTTAACAGAAATGATTTTAGAGAAAAATCCTGGTAATATACATGCGCTTTGTAATACACTTATTTTTCTATATTCAATTGGAGAGCATAAACAAGTAGAAGCATTAGCGGGACAGCTAGTTTCAGTATATCCAATTTCATTTGAACATCGTTTGAAACTGGGAACTACACTTGCAACAATTGGTTATTTCGAGCATGCATATAAATGGTTCAAACTATTAAAGCGTCAAGGATATGAGGGAGACGTTAGTTTTTATTATTGGTTTGCATATTCTGCTTATATGGTGAAAGATCAGCAACTAGCTGAAAAAATGTGGCAATATGTCGTGGAATTGCATCCTGATAAAAAGGGAAAAGAACCGTGGAATGCGCTGAATTTAGCAGATGAAGGACAAAACATGTTATTTGAAGAATTACGAAAATCATTTCAGCAAAGTGCAACGCTAGAAGAACAAATGCTAGCTTTATATTTAATGAATGAATTGTCAACGCCGGAGAAGGTGGGATTCTTCTTTGATATAACGCAAGCGAAGAACGGTGTTCCCATCGTATCACAACTTGCAAAGTACTTCTTTTTACTTAATAGTCATAAGAGTATTCCAGCTGATTTACAGCAATTTGAGCAGTGCGCGAGAATCGCGGATGCATTATACAATTATACGAAAAAAGATGATGAATTAATTGAAGAGTGTTTACACTTTTGGTTTTGTACGTTCATACGTTTATATACATCTGGAGACATATTTACAAATGTGTACGGCTGGTCAGCTGCGATTGAATACATTGTACGCGGCGAACAAGGAAATAAAATGACACAGTCGGAGCTTGGAGATGTATATAATGTATCTGTAGCGACTGTCCGAAAGTATGTGCAAGCTGTTAAGCGTACGCACACATAAGATAAGCAAATCATTGGGAAAAAAATGATGCTAACAGTATAATGAGGGTAACTTAATTGTGTAGGAATGGATAGGAGTGAATAGTGTGTCAGAAGAAAAAATTTATGATGTCGTTATTATTGGTGCAGGACCAGCTGGTATGACAGCTGCAGTATATACATCTCGTGCAAATTTAAGCACATTAATGCTTGAGCGTGGTATTCCAGGTGGCCAAATGGCAAACACGGAAGATGTAGAAAACTACCCAGGTTATGAGTCTATTTTAGGACCAGATTTATCAAATAAAATGTTCGAGCATGCGAAGAAATTTGGTGCTGAATATGCATACGGTGATGTGAAAGAAGTCATCGATGGTAAGGAATACAAAACAATTATTGCTGGTAAAAAAGAATATAAAGCACGTGCAATTATCGTTGCAAGCGGTGCAGAGTATAAAAAAATTGGTGTACCGGGTGAAACAGAACTTGGCGGCCGCGGTGTATCATATTGTGCAGTATGTGACGGAGCATTCTTTAAAGGAAAAGAACTTATCGTAATTGGCGGCGGAGATTCTGCTGTTGAAGAGGGTGTGTTCTTAACGCGCTTCGCATCAAAAGTAACGATCGTTCACCGTCGTGACACGCTTCGTGCACAGAAAATTTTACAAGACCGTGCTTTCCAAAACGAAAAAGTAGATTTCATTTGGAACCACACGATAAAAGAAATCAACGAAGCAAGTGGTAAAGTAGGAAGTGTAACACTTGTGGACGTAAATAGTGGAGAAGAGAAAGAAGTCAAAACTGACGGCGTATTCGTATACATCGGTATGTTACCTTTATCAAAACCATTTGTTGAACTAGGTATTACAAATGAAAATGGTTACCTTGAAACGAACGAGCGTATGGAAACGAAAATTCCTGGTATTTTCGCAGCTGGTGATGTTCGTGAAAAAATGCTTCGTCAAATTGTAACTGCAACAGGTGACGGTAGTATTGCAGCGCAAAGTGCACAACATTACGTAGAAGAATTATTAGAGGAATTAAAAACTGTATCAGAAAAATAAGGGATAATATACCTTGTGAGAAGAAAGCTACCGACAGGAGCTTTCTTCTTTTTTTGTGTGAAAATGTCAAAGTTTTGTCAAAAAATATAAGGATTATAAGCTTTCTTATTGATATACTGGACTTTACGGAAAAAATCACTATAAGAAATGAGGAATTTATTCAGTATGGAATGGCGTAATATATATCGTGGATTTTGTATGGGCGTTAGTGATTTAATTCCTGGTGTGAGCGGCGGTACAATCGCTGTTGTGTTAGGGATTTATGAACAATTGCTTGCGGCAATTAGTGGATTCTTTAGTCGTGAATGGAAAAAACATTTAGGATTTTTAATTCCACTTGCAGCTGGTGTGGCAGCGGCATTTTTAACGTTAAGTCACGTTATTAAATATTTACTTGCAAATCATTATGAACCGACTCAATTTTTCTTCCTCGGTTTAATTATTAGTATATTACCGATGTTAATGAGGGAAGCTGATGCAAAGTCGTCGTTTAAAGGTAAGCACATCGTTTTATTAATAGTTGCAGCAATTCTTGTTGCGATTACAGCTTTCTTTAAACCAGATAAGGCAGCAGATCCAATTACGACGTTAACAATTTTAAATGCAATTGGTTTATTTTTCGCAGGATGGATGGCTAGTATGGCCATGCTGCTTCCTGGAATTAGTGGATCGTTTATTTTATTAATTATTGGTGTGTATCCAACAGCAATTAACGCTTTAACTACACTTAACTTACCTTTAATCGTGGTTATCGGTGCTGGTGTTATGGTTGGATTTGTTGTAAGTAGTAAAGGCATTAGTTTTTTATTAGATCGTTATAAAAGTATGACATTTGCGGCAATTATTGGACTTGTAATCGGTTCGATTGTAATTGTATTCCCTGGGATTCCGACTGGCGGATTTTCAATTATAAGTTCAATTATTACCTTTGTTTTAGGATTTGCGATTGTTACTTATTTCGGTAAGAAATAAGTACTTTAATCCCCTTGGCGATAAAAAGCGTTAAGGGGATTTTTCATGCTATTCATTCAAAGTATAAGCATTTACATTGCTTGTTATAGAAAGCTTTTTTAAAATTGCTGAGTAGCATATGCTTAGCGAAAGAGGACTGGCTCCTTCGTTGTAGCAAACTGTTTTTGATAGTATAATGAAAGAAGTATGCAGTGAGAAATTTTACTGCAAGTAGCTGAGGTGAAGAAACATGCAAAGAGTGACAAACTGTGTGTTAATTAGAGATAATGAAGTACTCTTACTCCAAAAACCTCGCCGAAATTGGTGGGTTGCACCAGGCGGGAAAATGGAGCGTGGTGAGACTGTAAGAGATTCCGTTGTTCGCGAGTATCGTGAAGAAACAGGTATTTATTTGAAAAACCCAGCGTTAAAGGGGGTCTTCACCTTTGTCATCCAAGAAGGTGATAAAGTTGTTTCTGAATGGATGATGTTCTCCTTTTTAGCGACAGATTTTGCAGGAGAAAACAAACTAGAGAGCGAAGAAGGCATCATTGGTTGGCATACATTTGATAAAATTGATGATTTAGCAATGGCGCCAGGAGATTATCACATTATTGATTATTTAATTAAAGGAAATGGCATAATCTACGGTACATTTGTATATACCCCAGATTTTGAGTTGCTTTCATATCGATTAGATCCGAGTTAAACCGTCAAGGAGAGGATACAATGACAGAGAATAATGATATAAAAATGGTAATTATTACAGGGATGTCTGGAGCTGGAAAAACAGTAGCTTTACAAAGTTTTGAAGATTTAGGATATTTTTGTGTGGATAATTTACCACCGATGTTATTGCCAAAGTTTATTGAGCTTATGGCGGATTCAAAAGGGAAAATGAATAAAGTGGCACTTGGTATTGATTTACGTGGCCGCGAGTTTTTCGAACATTTATGGGGAGCACTTGATGATTTATCAGAACGTACATGGATTATTCCTCATATTTTATTTTTAGATGCGAAAGATAGTACGCTTGTAACTCGTTATAAAGAAACGAGACGTTCGCATCCACTTGCACCAACTGGTTTGCCGTTAAAGGGAATCGAAGCAGAGCGTAATTTATTAACAGATATGAAGGCACGAGCGAATATTGTGCTTGATACATCGGATTTAAAACCGAAAGAATTACGTGAAAAAATTGTTCACTTGTTCTCAACAGAAACTGAGCAAGCATTTCGTGTAAATGTTATGTCATTTGGATTTAAGTACGGTATTCCAATTGATGCAGATTTAGTATTTGATGTTCGTTTTTTACCAAATCCATATTACATTCCACACATGAAGCCATTAACAGGACTAGATGAAGAAGTTTCTTCGTATGTACTGAAATTTAATGAGACACATAAGTTTTTAGAGAAGTTGACGGATCTGATTACTTTCATGCTGCCTCATTATAAAAGAGAAGGCAAAAGTCAACTTGTAATTGCAATTGGATGTACAGGTGGACAGCATCGTTCTGTTACGCTTACAGAATACCTTGGGAAACATTTGAAACCAGAGTATAGTGTTCATGTATCTCATCGTGATGTGGAGAAGAGAAAGGGCCATTAAGGGATGAAAAAAGAGAGAAAGCCTAAAATTGTCATCATGGGAGGCGGAACTGGACTCTCTGTTTTATTAAGGGGATTAAAGCAATATCCTGTTGATATTACAGCAGTTGTTACAATTGCTGATGATGGTGGCAGTTCGGGTAGATTACGTGATGAGCTAGAAATTCCACCTCCAGGTGACATCCGTAACGTACTTGTTGCGTTATCGGATGTAGAGCCACTGGTGGAAGCTTTATTTCAGCACCGTTTCACAACAGGAGACGGACTGAAAGGTCATGCGTTAGGAAATCTATTGTTGGCAGGTATGACCTCGATTACAGGAGACTTTTTCCATGCAATTACAGAAACAAGTAAAGTATTAAATGTCAGAGGACGTGTATTACCAGCAGCGAATCAAAGTGCGGTACTTCATGCGGAACTTGAAGATGGGGAAATTGTAACAGGTGAATCAAAGATTCCTTATTACGGAAAGAAGATTAATCGTGTCTTTTTAACTCCAGAAGATGTAGAGCCATTGCATGAAACGTTGGCTGAGATTAAACGAGCTGATTTACTTGTTTTCGGTCCTGGAAGTTTGTATACGAGTATATTGCCCAATTTAGTTGTTAACAAAATTGGAGACGCTGTTCTTGCTGCAAAGGCGAAGAAGGTATATGTATGTAACGTTATGACACAAGCGGGTGAAACGATGGGATATACTGCTTTTGATCATGTGCAGGCGTTACACGATCATTTAGGGCAACCATTTATCAATACTGCAATTGTAAATAACCGTGAGATTCCTTGTGAATTACGCAAGTCATATGAGGAAGAAATGTCTACACCAGTTGTAGTGGATGAAGAACGTTTTGTTGAAAATAATATTGATGTTATTCAAGAGGGATTAGCGAAGTATGATGATCATGTTGTAAGGCATGATACGTTAAAGTTAGCGTCCATTTTATATTCATTGTTATAAATATGCGTTGCCTCGTTTGAGGTAGCGCTCCTCATTCATATAGGACAAGAATTTTGTTCCATAATAATCGTATAAGGAGGTGTTGACTGTGTCATTTGCATCAGAAACAAAGAAAGAGTTGACGAATCTTGAGATGAAGGAATGCTGTGAGAAAGCAGAATTATCAGCGTTACTTCGAATGAACGGGTCGCTTTCTTTTTCAAACCGTCGTCTATCTATCGATATTCAAACGGAAAATGCGGCAATTGCAAGAAGGATTTATACACTTTTGAAAAAAGGATATGACGTGACGGTAGAATTGCTTGTCCGTAAAAAAATGCGCTTGAAGAAAAATAATGTATATATTGTGCGGCTTGTTGAGAAGTCTCGCGAAATATTAGCTGATCTTCATATCGTTCGAGATGACTTTTCATTTATTCGAAATATATCACAAGAATTGATTGAGAAGAAATGTTGTAAACGATCGTACTTACGTGGCGCATTTTTAGCAGGTGGTTCAGTAAATAACCCAGAAACATCATCTTATCATTTAGAAATCTTTTCGTTATATAAGGAACATAATGATGCTATATGTGAACTGATGAACGGATTTGATTTAAATAGTAAGACGTTGGAAAGAAGAAAAGGGTACATTACGTATTTGAAAGAAGCAGAAAAAATTACAGAGTTTTTAAATATTATAGGTGCTCATAATGCACTTTTAAGATTTGAAGATATTCGAATCGTACGTGATATGCGTAATTCTGTAAATCGTTTAGTGAACTGCGAAACAGCTAATTTAAATAAAACAATTGGTGCAGCACTAAGACAGATTGAAAATATTCGTTATATTGATGAGACAGTTGGTCTTGATATTTTGCCGGATAAATTACAAGAGATTGCACAATTACGAAGAGATTATCAAGATGTAACATTGAAAGAGTTAGGTGAGATGGTATCCGGGGGGAAGATTAGTAAGTCGGGTATTAATCATCGTTTGCGTAAAATCGATGAAATCGCAGAGAAATTACGCGCGGGGGAAACGTTAGTAAAAAAATAAGAGGTTAAAGGGGAAATGGAGCTGTGGTTCAAAAACGAGTTCAGGTTTCATTAAAAAACGGTTTACAAGCACGTCCGGCTGCGTTGTTTGTACAAGAGGCAAATCGCTTTCATGCAGATATCTTCATCGAGAAAGATGGAAAGACAGTAAATGCAAAGAGCATAATGGGGATTATGAGCTTAGCAATTGGAACTGGAAGCATGATAACAATTACAACAGAAGGTTCAGATGCAGAAGAGGCTTTAGAAGCATTAGCTGCATATGTACAATAAGAAGCTATCGCGTATATGCGATAGCTTTTTGTTTTGTTGTTTGTGCGGATTAGCGGGGAGGGGTATTTAGCTGGTTTGTCCTTGTCGGAGATTGTCGGTAAATCGATATGTTGTGTCGAACCGTTGATATATTAAAAAAATCGTTGATATAATTTAAGTTTTGTTCGATATAATTGAAAAATCGTTGATATATTTAGATGAATACCAGGGTGGGTATCCAGAAGGAGGCGCATGATAATAAAAAAGCACCCTGTAATAGGGCGCTTTTTTATGTATCCAGCTCCAGCGGCTAGAATCTCCGGTCGCTTCGCCCTGCGATTCTGAACGAGCCGCTTCCGCTTTTAGTTATTAACGATTTGTAAAGATCTTATCGATTAAACCGTATTCTAAAGCTTTTTCTGCTGTCATGAAGTTGTCGCGGTCTGTGTCGCGTTGTAGTACTTCAAGTGGTTGACCAGTGCGGTCAGCAAGAATTTGGTTTAGTTTTTCACGTAAGAATAGGATACGTTTTGCAGCGATTTCGATTTCAGTCGCTTGACCTTGTGCTCCACCAAGTGGTTGGTGAATCATTACTTCACTGTTTGGAAGTGCATAACGTTTTCCTTTTTCACCTGCTGCAAGTAAGAATGCACCCATAGATGCAGCCATACCGATACAGATTGTTGATACTTGTGGTTTAATAAACTGCATTGTATCATAGATTGCCATACCCGCTGTGATAGAACCACCAGGGCTGTTGATGTAGATGTGAATATCTTTTTCTGGATCTTGAGATTCCAAGAATAAAAGCTGGGAAACGATTGAGTTAGCTACGTTGTCATCAATTGCACTACCAAGCATAATGATGCGGTCTTTTAATAGTCGAGAGTAAATATCGTAAGCGCGTTCTCCACGATTTGTTTGTTCAATTACTGTAGGAATTAAATTCATCTGTTATTTCCTCCTTATAAAGCTTTCTTAGTCTTATAATACAATTATGGTCAATAAAGGTCAAACGAAACCACTTTAAATCAAAAAAATATGTAGTTGTACCATGAAATATTCGCTATGTTTTCGAAATTCCCTGCTTATGTATCTTCAACATCATAACCGAATTACATAAATTTAAACGTTACGAAAACTGGAGAAAAAAGAAAAGAACGCCTTTTAACTGAAGCGTTCTTTCGATAATTAGTCTTTTAAAAGATAGGTTACTTTATTTAAAATCTTTTCGATTTGTTTCGCGTTTTTACTATACATTTCGCTTGCTGACTTCGACTTTGTTTCTAGGGAAAATAGTTCAAGATCAGCATGACATTTTTTTAAAGATGCTAATAATAAAGGTTTGTTTTGAGGAGAAGGCATTTGGAGTTTGTCATTGTAAATGTCGATAGTAAGTTGTCCGTATGAATCCACTTGACCGAGGAAGACATTTTCAATAACAACACCGATTTTTTCTAATTCTGAATGTAGCCAAGCGCGGTTATGTCCGCTTGCTGAAAGAGGTTCATCTAGTACATTTCCATCCATAATAACAGTTTGTGGTTCTTTCTCGTTTGGTACTTTTAAACCGATGTCTTTTGCTGTAAGTGGCTGAGAATCTTTCTTTAATAATACATTTAATTCTCCGCTCGGTTCTAAGACAGCAAATTCGACTTCAGCTACGCTGAACGCACTTTTTCCACGGAGAAGTTCCAGTAATTCGTCACTCGTATATTTTTCTTTCTTTAAATTATCTTCGAGTATCTTTCCGTCTTTTATTAATACGGTAGATTTTCCTTCAAAGAAGTCCCGAGCTGTTTTGTTCTTTAAAGAGAGGATTCCTGTTAAAAAAGGTACCACAGCGAAAATGAGTATTGCAAAGACACCGTGAAAAAATTTTGAATCGAGCCCTGTAGATACTTGGGCAGCGATGTCACCAATCGTCATTCCGGCTATGTATTCAAAAAAGGAAAGCTGAGAGATTTGTCTTTTCCCTAACCATTTCGTAATAGCGAATAAAATAATTAATATGAATACAGAGCGAAGAATGACAAGTGTCCATTCCGGCAGGTGAGACATAGTCGTTTCCTCCAGTCTACTTAAAACCCTTTATATTGAGGTTCTTCACGTTCTAATACTGAAATTCTATCCTTTAAATCAGCGATGACGCTGTCCATTTCTAACATACATTCATGAAATACGCGTTTTGATTCTTCGTCTTGTGAATTTAATGAAAGGGAGCTTAAACTTGCTTGAGCGCCCCTTACACTAGCAAGGCAAGTTTTTACGCTAGCGATAACAGTCATATAAACACCTCTTATCCTTTCGGTTTGAATAATAATGCTCCAATGAAGCCGAAAATAATAGCTGCTGATACACCGGCGCTCGTTACTTTAAACATGCCGGTAATAACGCCAACGATGCCATGTTTTGCAGCTTCTTCCATTGCGCCATGAACGAGGGCATTACCAAAGCTTGTAATAGGTACAGTTGCCCCGGCTCCAGCGAAATCAATTAATGGCTCATACAAATTAAATCCATCTAATATAGCTCCAGCAACAACGAGTGTTGCCATTGTATGAGCGGGTGTTAGTTTGCCGACATCAAACATAAGTTGGCCGATTACACATATGAGTCCGCCAATGACGAAAGCCCAGAAAAAAATCATTGCGTTGCACCTCCAAATTCAATCGAAACGGCATGAGCGATACACGGAATCGTTTCTTCTTGTTGGAATGTAAGTGGAGATAGTAAAGCGCCTGTCGCAACGACAAGTATTTTTTTGAACTCTCCTCTTTTCATTCGGTTTAATAAATGACCGTAAACGACTGTTGCGGAACATCCAGGCCCGCTAGCACCAGCTATGACAGGTTGTCCTTCTCTGTAAATGATAATTCCGCAATCTTGAAATTGTTCGCTCGTTACTTTCGTTCCGTGTTTATGTAGTAAGTCATAAGCAATTTCGCGTCCTACATGTCCGAGATCGCCTGTTACGATTAAATCGTAGTAAGAGGCATCAATTTGGCGTTCACGTAAATGGGCTTCAATTGTATCAACTGCAGCTGGAGCCATTGCGCCTCCCATATTAAACGGATCCGTTAATCCCATATCAATCACTCGTCCGATTGTTGCAGAGGTTACTCTTGGACCGTGTCCAGTATCGCTTAAAATAGCGGCTCCTGCTCCGGTTACTGTCCACTGTGCAGTAGGCGGCTTTTGTCCGCCGTATTCGGTAGGGTAGCGGAATTGTTTTTCTACAGCAGTATTATGGCTTGAAGCTCCAGTTAATAAATATTTTGCACCTTTTGCATTTACGATACTTGCCCCAAGTGCTAAACCTTCCATAGAAGTAGAGCAAGCCCCGAATAGTCCGAGATAAGGAGTGCCAAGTGTGCGGCAAGCAAAGCTTGTTGGAGTGATTTGATTAATTAAATCTCCTGCGAGTACGAATTGAATATCGTCTTTACGAAGTTCTGCTTTTTCAGTAGCGCGGCTACAAGCTTCTTCGAATAAAATTTTATGTGCTTTTTCATAGGAATCTTGTCCAAGCCATAAATCTTCATGAAGGATATCGAAGTCTTCTGGGATGTTCCCCTTTGCTTCAAATGGTCCACCGACAACCCCGGTTGAGATAATGACTGGTTTGTTTTCAAATACCCACGTTCGGTGTCCTTGTAACATTTATAGCCCTCCCCATTGAACGAGAATAGTTTTAATAAGTGCGATGACGAAAGCGGAAAATACACCAAATAAAATAACAGAACCAGCTAGTTTAAACATATTGCCACCAACGCCAAGGACAAATCCTTCTGTTCGATGCTCAATACATGCGGCAATAACAGAGTTACCAAATCCAGTAACAGGTACAGCTGTGCCAGCACCAGCAAACTGCCCAAAACGATCGTATATACCAAATCCAGTTAGTAACATAGAAATGAAAATAAGAGTTGCGACTGTCGGATTTCCTGCTGAGCGTTCAGTGAAATCAAAATATGTGATATAAAAAGTAGAAATGAGTTGTCCGATGAAGCAAATAAAACCACCGACGAAAAAGGCTTTTATACAATTTTTTAAGACAGGTCTTTTCGGTTCGCGTTCTTGTTCGAATTTTTTATACTCCTGTTGTACAGGGGTTAAGTTTTTATCTTTACTAGACATTGCAATCCTTCCTTTTCTTTTAAAAAGCGTTAAGTGTTAGACTCCATTTTTTCACCAATGAATTTTAATTGTTTATTAATTTCATCTTTAGATACTTCTTTTTCCTTAATTTTTCTTTCGAGTTTTTCGAGTAACATAAAGATTTTTTTATCTGTACTGACACGAACATCGAAAGTAGGATGCTCATCACTTAGCTGCTTTTGAAGCTTTTTACGAAGAGGTTTTAATCCAAACCTTTCGTGATGCTCAGGTGTAACTGCTATGTAGAGATCTAAATTTGAATTCACTGCTGTGCTTTTTATAATTTCATCCATAGCGAGAGCTCTTTTCTTCGCTCCTTGTGATATAGATTGATTAAAGGATTCCGTACTCGTCTTTGTTAACTTTGGACCATTTTCTTTCTCCGTTCGTTTTGCTTCTTCTTTCACTTTTTTATCTAAAGGACTATTATCACATCCGGTAAAAGAGCTAAATAGAAGTGCAAATAATGCGGTTATGAGGCCGAGTTTTCGCATAATTATCATTCCATTTCTATTACAATATGTAATGTGATAGAAAAAGGATGACTGCATATCATCCTTTTTCTATTTCACAGCAAGACTGATTTGTTATTGCTGTGAGTATTGTGGTTCTTCTTGTTGGACTTCTTCAACGCGTGGGTTTAAAGAATCGATAATCGTTTGTGTTTGCTGCGCAGCTGTTTGGAAAAGTTGCTTCGCTTGTTGGTTATCCGTATCAAGAGCGAATCCCTCTAAGCTAGCTTGTGCACTTTTTAATCCAGAAACAGTTTGCTTTAGTTTCGTAATTACAGTCATTGAATGAAGCCCCCTTTGGAATATCAATTCAAAGATTATAATTTGTGAGTTGGGGTGAATTTATGATTGGAAAATTTAGGGGTGGAATAGATTTTATATGCTTTTAGCTAAGGTGCATAAGGTATTATGGGGATATTTTTATTGATTTAGATGGATTTTATTGCTATTATTATGAGAAGAAAATGAAGTGTTTTCTATAATCATGCGCCCATAGCTCAGTTGGATAGAGCGGTGGTTTCCGGTACCACGTCTGCCGGGGGTTCGAATCCCTCTGGGCGCGTCAAAAAGTCCTAACTTACGTTTTGTAGGTTAGGACTTTTTTTATTTTTCTCTTGTTATATCTGGTTATAAGATTTACTATTAGTACTTGATTATAATTTTTAAACTTATTATTTTCTTTCAATATTATTCAAATTTCGGTTGTAAGTTGTAAATCTCATTAATACATATAAATTAATAATATTTTGGAATGGGTGTCTGCGTGAGGATTCTCCTTTTACCAAACTTATTGTACAATAGAAACAAGGGGGAGATTAGTTTGAAGGCAAGTCTTTTACAAGAACAAAGCTTACGTTTGGCAATGACACAAGAGTTAAGGCAAGCGATTACAATGCTCCAGTATAATGTACAAGAATTATCGGAGTTTTTGTATGAGCAATCGTTAGAGAATCCCCTTATTGAGTTAGGTGGTTTTGAGAGGGAGAAGAAAAAGAGCTCTAACAACAGTAAAAGTACCAGCAAACAAGTCGAGAATCAGATGGAGATCTACAGTGTGGATTCTACAACGATTCAGCAACATTTATTAAATCAAATACAGTATTATAAAATAGATGAAGAAGAGCGAAAAGTAGCTTCTTTCATTATTATGAACATGGATGGAAATGGATATTTACAAGAAACGAATGAAGAGTTAGCAGAGCTCCTTTCTGCGCATATTCATGTAGTCGACCGCTCTGTAGAGCTTGTCCAATCACTGGAACCAGCAGGGGTAGGGGCGCGTAATATTCAGGAATGTTTAACCTTGCAATTGAAGCGCTTACAAAGACGGAATGGATTAGCAGAAGAGGTTGTAGAAGATCATTTCGCTTATTTTGTGAAGAAAGATTGGCGAAAGCTCGTTCAAGTGTTGAAATGTAGTAATGAGGAATTACAGAGTGCGGTAAATTGTATAACGTCATTACAACCAAAACCAGGTCTTGCGTTTTCTTCAGATAAACCACTTTATATTGTGCCTGATATGGCGGTGAAAAAAGATGGCGATCGCCTCGTTTTACAAATGAATGAGAGAAATATGCCGAGAATTGAAATTCACTCTGAATATAGTGCGCTTCTTAATAATAGTGAAAGTGAAGTAGCATCTTACGTATCAGAGAAGTATCAGCATGTGCAGTGGATTATGCGCAGTTTGAAGCAGAGAAAACAGACATTGCTGCAAGTAATGAACATTATTATGGAAAAACAACGTGATTTCTTCTGGAAAGGTCCAGAGTATTTAAGACCTCTCGCTTTAAAAGAGGTAGCTGAAGAGTTAAGTGTGCATGAATCGACAATTAGTCGTGCGACGCGAAATAAATATGTGCAAACACCACACGGTTTATTTGAGATGAAATCGTTCTTTAGCAATGCCGTTTCGACGACTGAAGATGAAGCAGTTTCTACAAAACGTGTAAAACAATTTATTCAAACGTTAATTGGGGCAGAGGATAAGAAAAAGCCACTTTCAGATCAAAAGATTTCAAAATTATTAGAAGAAGAGCATGAAATTGTTATTTCTCGAAGAACAGTGGCGAAGTATAGAGAACAAATGCATATCCCAGCTTCGTCATTACGAAAAACGATCGGATAGGTGAAGAAGATGAAAGTTGTACTGTATACTAAAAAAGATTGTGGCCTTTGCGTGAAGGCAAAACAAGTTTTACAGGAAGTACAATGTGAATATTTTTTTCAAATCGAGGAAATAGATATATATGAAGATAATGACCTTTTAGAAAAATATCACTTAATGATTCCGGTTGTAGAAATGGACGGAAAACAAGTAGAATATGGTAACATTCACAAAGGTGTCATAATAAACTATATAAAGAATGCAGTTAAGAGTTGAATAAGTTTCTATCTCCTGTTACAATAATACACGTAGCAGGGATTATTTTTTTAACCTATGTGGGACACAAAATGTCACTACGGGACGTAAAGTGACCACGAAGGAAAAATGAACCGATGTAGTGAGGAGAAAAGATATGCGCTCATGGATTCAGAACACAAAAAAATTATTACCTGATCTGCTACCTGTTATGCAAACGAGAATGCAAATTCTTCAATACATTAGGCTCATGCAGCCGATTGGAAGAAGAAACTTATCAGCAAGTCTCGGTATGACAGAACGAGTATTGCGAAGTGAAGTTCAAGTTTTGAAAGAACAAAACTTAGTTCACGTCGCTTCTTCTGGAATGACTTTGACAGAAGAAGGAACAGCTTTAGTTCTTGCTTTGGAAGACTTTATGAAAGAAATTTCCGGGTTAAAGGTTTTAGAAAAGCAACTTAAGGAAACATTAGACTTGGATGAAGTTTTCGTTGTCCCTGGTGATAGTGATGAATCACCTTGGGTCAAACTGGAGATGGGCCGTGCTTGTGTGACTTGTATAAAAGACCGTCTGACAGCGAATAATATCGTTGCTGTGGCTGGAGGAACTACGCTAGCTGCTGCTGCGGACATGATGCAACTTGATTGCAAAGATTTACATATGCTATTTGTCCCAGCACGTGGTGGAATTGGAGAAGGCGTCGAATTAGAAGCCAATACCATTTGTGCCAAGATGGCGCAAAATACGATGAGTAATTATCGCTTATTGTATGTTCCAGACCATGTTAGTAGCGAAGCATATGCGTCTATTGTGACAGAGCCTTCCGTGAAAGAAGTTCTTGAGTTGATTCGATCTTCCAATATCGTCATTCATGGAATAGGTGATGCGTTAACAATGGCACGTCGCAGAAGTACTTCAGAAGCAGATTGGTTAAAGATTCAGGCAAGCGAAGCAGTTGGTGAAGCTTTCGGTTACTACTTTAATGAAGAAGGAAATGTTGTTCATAAAGTAAGAACAGTTGGTATGCAACTAGAGGATTTACAAAATGTATCTCACGTTGTTGCAGTCGCTGGAGGTTCTTCAAAGGCAAAAGCAATACAGGCTGTAATTAAACAAGGGCACACTTCAATTCTAATTACAGATGAAGGTGCAGCAAAACAGTTAACAAAGGGTTTTACCCTTTAATATAATCCCCCAAGGAGGAAATTCAAATGACTAAAATTGGTATTAATGGATTTGGACGTATCGGACGTAACGTATTCCGCGCAGCTCTTAACAACTCTGAGGTAGAAGTAGTAGCAATCAACGACTTAACAGATGCTAAAACATTAGCTCACCTTTTAAAATATGACACAGTTCACGGAACTTTAAATGCAGAAGTATCTGCTAACGAAAACAGCATCGTTGTTAACGGTAAAGAAATTAAAGTTATCGCTGAGCGTGACCCAGCTCAATTACCATGGAGCGACTACGGAGTAGAAGTAGTAGTAGAATCTACTGGCCGTTTCACTAAAAAATCAGATGCTGAGAAACACTTAGGTGGATCAGTTAAGAAAGTTATCATCTCAGCTCCAGCTTCTGACGAAGATATCACTGTAGTTATGGGTGTTAACCACGAACAATACGATGCAGCTAACCACAACGTAGTATCTAACGCTTCTTGTACTACAAACTGTCTAGCTCCATTCGCTAAAGTATTAAACGAAAAATTCGGCGTAAAACGCGGAATGATGACAACAATTCACTCTTACACTAACGACCAACAAATCTTAGACTTACCACACAAAGATTTACGTCGTGCTCGTGCAGCAGCTGAAAACATGATCCCAACATCTACTGGTGCAGCTAAAGCTGTAGCATTAGTATTACCAGAACTTAAAGGTAAATTAAACGGTGGCGCTGTACGTGTTCCAACTGCTAACGTTTCTCTAGTTGACCTAGTTGTTGAACTTGACAAAGAAGTAACAGTTGAAGAAGTAAATGCAGCATTCAAAGCAGCAGCTGAAGGCGAATTAAAAGGTATCCTTGGATACAGCGAAGAGCCATTAGTATCTATCGACTATAACGGATGTACAGCTTCTTCTACAATCGATGCATTATCTACAATGGTAATGGAAGGTAACATGGTTAAAGTACTTTCTTGGTACGATAACGAAACTGGTTACTCTAACCGCGTAGTAGACCTAGCAGCTTACATGACTTCAAAAGGTCTTTAATTCTTAATTATATAAGTTATCAATGACAAAACGAGGGAGAGGGTTTGTTCCCTCTCTCTCTTCTTTCGTTTTAAAAGCAAATGTGTTAAGCTTTTGAGTGGGTTTTGTCAATCCTAACTAGTAGTCGGAGGGAAATCCAATGAACAAAAAATCAATTCGTGACGTAGATTTAAAAGGTAAGCGTGTATTTTGCCGCGTTGATTTCAACGTACCTATGAAAGAAGGCAAAATTACAGATGAAACTCGTATCCGTGCAGCTCTTCCTACAATTCAATATTTAGTAGAGCAAGGTGCGAAAGTTATTTTAGCAAGTCACTTAGGCCGTCCAAAAGGTCAAGTAGTAGAAGAAATGCGTTTAACTCCAGTAGCAGCACGTTTAGGTGAGCTTCTTGGTAAAGACGTTAAAAAAGCGGACGAAGCATTCGGACCAGTTGCACAAGAAATGGTTGCAGCAATGAACGAAGGCGACGTATTAGTTCTTGAAAACGTACGTTTCTATGCGGGCGAAGAAAAGAACGATGCAGAACTTGCGAAAGAATTTGCAGCACTTGCTGACATCTTCGTAAACGATGCATTCGGTGCAGCTCACCGTGCTCACGCTTCTACAGCAGGTATCGCAGACTACCTACCAGCAGTATCTGGTCTATTAATGGAAAAAGAGTTAGATGTACTTGGTAAAGCACTTTCTAACCCAGAACGTCCATTTACAGCTATTATCGGTGGTGCGAAAGTAAAAGATAAAATCGGTGTAATTCGTCATCTATTAGACAAAGTAGATAACTTAATCATCGGTGGTGGACTTGCTTACACATTCGTTAAAGCTTTAGGTCATGAAATTGGTCTATCTCTATGTGAAGACGACAAGATCGAACTAGCTAAAGAATTTATGCAACTTGCAAAAGAAAAAGGCGTAAACTTCTACATGCCAGTTGATGTTGTAATCACTGAGGAATTCTCTGAAACTGCAACAACTAAAATCGTTGGTATCGACTCTATCCCTTCTAACTGGGAAGGCGTGGACATCGGTCCTAAAACACGTGAAATTTATGCAGATGTAATTAAAAATTCTAAGCTTGTTGTATGGAATGGACCAATGGGTGTATTCGAAATGACTCCATTCGCAGAAGGTACAAAAGCAGTAGGACAAGCATTAGCAGATGCAGAAGATACATACTCTGTTATCGGCGGTGGTGACTCTGCAGCAGCTGTTGAAAAATTCGGTATGGCTGATAAAATGAGCCACATTTCTACTGGCGGCGGTGCGTCATTAGAATTCATGGAAGGTAAAGAGCTTCCAGGTGTAGTTTGTCTTAACGACAAATAAGTAGCAGCCAAAGAAAAAGGACGGTGCAAAGCATGCGTAAACCAATTATCGCAGGTAACTGGAAAATGAATAAAACTCTATCTGAAGCAGTTAGCTTCGTAGAGGAAGTTAAAGGTCAAATCCCAGCAGCTTCAGCTGTTGATGCAGTAGTTTGCTCTCCAGCTCTATTCTTAGAGCGCCTTGTAGCAGCAACTGAAGGAACTGACTTACAAGTAGGTGCACAAAACATGCACTTCGAAAAAAATGGTGCATTCACTGGCGAAATTAGCCCGGTAGCACTTAGCGACTTAAAAGTTGGCTATGTAGTACTTGGCCACTCTGAGCGTCGTGAAATGTTTGCTGAAACAGATGAGTCAGTAAACAAAAAGACTATCGCAGCATTTGAACATGGTTTAACACCAATCGTATGTTGTGGTGAGACTTTAGAAGAGCGCGAAAGCGGAAAAACATTTGACCTAGTAGCAGGTCAAGTGACAAAAGCACTTGCAGGTTTAACAGAAGAGCAAGTTAAAGCAACTGTTATCGCTTATGAGCCAATCTGGGCTATCGGTACAGGTAAATCTTCTTCTTCTGCAGATGCAAACGAAGTATGTGCGCACATCCGTAAAGTTGTTGCAGAAGCTGTTTCTCCAGAAGCTGCAGAAGCTGTTCGTATCCAATACGGCGGTAGCGTAAAACCAGAAAACATTAAAGAGTATATGGCACAATCTGACATCGACGGCGCTTTAGTTGGCGGTGCTAGCTTAGAGCCTGCTTCGTTCTTAGGTCTTCTGGGGGCGGTAAAATGAGAAAGCCAACAGCTTTAATCATTCTTGACGGTTTCGGACTTCGTGAAGAAACTTACGGGAATGCTGTAGCACAAGCTAAGAAACCTAATTTTGATGGTTACTGGAACAAATTCCCTCACACAACGCTTACAGCTTGTGGCGAGGCAGTAGGTCTTCCAGAAGGTCAAATGGGTAACTCTGAGGTTGGTCACTTAAATATCGGTGCTGGCCGCATTGTATATCAAAGCTTAACACGCGTTAACGTTGCAATTCGTGAAGGTGAGTTCGATAAGAACGAAACGTTCCAAAGTGCAATTAAAAGCGTAAAAGAAAAAGGTACTGCACTTCATTTATTCGGTTTACTTTCTGACGGTGGTGTGCACAGTCACATGAACCATATGTTTGCTCTTCTTCGCTTAGCAGCTAAAGAAGGCGTTGAGAAAGTATACATTCATGCATTCTTAGATGGCCGCGATGTTGGACCAAAAACAGCACAAAGCTATATCGATGCAACAAATGAAGTAATTAAAGAAACAGGAGTAGGACAATTCGCGACTATCTCTGGTCGTTATTACTCCATGGACCGTGACAAGCGTTGGGATCGCGTAGAAAAATGTTACCGTGCTATGGTGAATGGTGAAGGCCCTACTTATAAATCAGCAGAAGAGTGTGTAGAAGACTCTTATGCGAACGGTATCTATGATGAATTCGTATTGCCGTCTGTAATTGTTAACGAAGATAACACGCCAGTTGCAACAATCAATGATGATGATGCAGTTATCTTCTATAACTTCCGTCCAGACCGTGCAATTCAAATTGCTCGTGTATTTACAAACGAAGACTTCCGTGAGTTCGATCGTGGTGAAAAAGTACCTCACATTCCAGAATTCGTATGTATGACACACTTCAGTGAAACTGTAGATGGTTACGTGGCATTCAAGCCAATGAACCTTGATAACACTTTAGGTGAAGTTGTTGCGCAAGCGGGATTAAAGCAACTTCGCATCGCGGAAACTGAAAAGTATCCGCACGTTACATTCTTCTTTAGCGGTGGTCGTGAGGCTGAATTCCCAGGAGAAGAGCGTATCTTAATTAACTCACCAAAGGTTGCAACGTATGACTTGAAACCTGAAATGAGCATTTACGAAGTAACGGACGCTTTAGTAAATGAAATCGAAAATGATAAACATGATGTTATCATTCTTAACTTTGCGAACTGTGATATGGTTGGCCATTCTGGGATGATGGAACCAACAATTAAAGCAGTAGAAGCAACTGACGAATGTTTAGGAAAAGTTGTAGAAGCGATTCTTGCAAAAGATGGTGTAGCACTTATTACTGCTGACCATGGTAATGCGGATGAAGAATTAACTTCTGAAGGAGAGCCAATGACAGCTCATACAACTAACCCGGTTCCTTTCATCGTTACTAAGAACGACGTAGAATTACGTGAAGATGGTATCTTAGGTGATATCGCTCCAACAATGCTTACACTTCTTGGTGTTGAGCAACCGAAAGAAATGACAGGTAAAACAATTATTAAATAATTTGCTTATATAAAAAGGAGAGAATTTATTATGTCAACAATTATTGATGTTTATGCTCGCGAAGTCCTTGACTCTCGTGGTAACCCAACTGTAGAAGTAGAAGTTTACACAGAAAGCGGCGCTTTCGGACGCGCTATCGTACCAAGTGGTGCATCTACTGGTGAGCACGAAGCAGTAGAATTACGTGACGGTGACAAATCTCGTTACCTTGGTAAAGGTGTTGTTAACGCAGTAAACAACGTTAACGAAATTATCGCTCCAGAAATCGCTGGTTTCGATGTAACTGACCAAGCTGGTATTGACCGTGCTATGATCGAATTAGATGGCACTCCAAACAAAGGTAAACTAGGCGCTAACGCTATCCTTGGTGTATCTATGGCAGTAGCTCACGCAGCAGCTGACTTCGTAGGTCTTCCATTATACCGTTACCTTGGTGGATTCAATGCAAAACAATTACCAACTCCAATGATGAACATCATCAACGGTGGTTCTCACGCTGATAACAACGTTGACTTCCAAGAGTTCATGATCTTACCAGTTGGTGCTCCAACATTCAAAGAATCAATCCGTATGGGTGCTGAAGTATTCCATGCACTTAAAGCTGTATTACATGACAAAGGTCTTAACACTGCAGTAGGTGACGAAGGTGGATTCGCTCCAAACCTTGGTTCTAACCGTGAAGCTCTAGAAGTAATCATCGAAGCTATCGAAAAAGCTGGTTACAAAGCTGGCGAGAACGTATTCTTAGGAATGGACGTTGCTTCTTCTGAGTTCTACAACAAAGAAACTGGTAAATATGACCTTGCAGGCGAAGGCCGTACTGGCTTAACTTCTGCAGAAATGGTTGATTTCTATGAAGAGCTTTGCAAAGACTTCCCAATCATCTCTATCGAAGATGGTTTAGACGAAAACGACTGGGATGGTCACAAATTATTAACTGAGCGTATCGGTGATAAAGTACAATTAGTTGGTGACGATTTATTCGTAACTAACACTCAAAAACTTGCTGAAGGTATCGAAAAAGGTATCTCTAACTCAATCTTAATTAAAGTTAACCAAATCGGTACTTTAACTGAGACTTTCGAAGCTATCGAAATGGCTAAACGTGCTGGTTACACAGCAGTTGTATCTCACCGTTCTGGTGAAACTGAAGATGCTACAATCGCTGACATCGCAGTTGCAACTAACGCTGGCCAAATCAAAACTGGTTCTATGAGCCGTACTGACCGTATTGCTAAGTACAACCAATTATTACGCATCGAAGACGAGCTAGGCGAAGTAGCTGTTTACGATGGTATCAAATCTTTCTATAACATCAAACGATAATTGTAGAAAATAAACGACAGACCGTGAGAAATCACGGTCTGTTTTTTTATGCTAAAATTGTTCACCCGTCATAAGTGACATGAAATGTTTGAAGAAGCGGTTATAATCAAAATCAATTGCTATTTGATGACTCGGCCAATCAATAAATGGTTTAGATTCTCCTAAAGAGCGAAATTCTCCAATGCTTGCCCCCTGTGCATAAGATTCTGTCATGACAACGATAGGTGATTTGTGATAGGTAAACATAGAGTTATCAAGTAAAGCGAGTATTGGTATTGTGTCATGGAAGGGGCTCCCCTTTAAATGTGGTAGGGCGTCTTTATAATATCCGTAGTAATAATGATCAAATAACGGTTTGACAAGTGGAGCTTTTCCTTTTGCCTCAATGTATTCTGCCATTTTTGGTGTAATGATGGAGTATTGAGTGACGTTTAATGGGTATATGTACATGTTAGCTGTGGATTGAAGGACTATATTAGCGGCAGTAGGATCGCCATAAAAGTTTGCTTCGGAAATAGGGGTAACATTACCAGGATGTAAAAAGGCACCGCCCATTACGTAGTAAGATTTAATTTGTTTCATCAACTGTTTGCACATGATAAACAAAATTGCTAGGGAGGTAAGTCTTCCTAAACTCACAATAATTAATTCATCCTTATACTGTTCAATAAGAGGAATAACTTCAAAAAAATTCTCCATTTCTCCGTTAGTCACATTCACCTTTGGAATAAGTGGACCGAGCCCCTGTTTTCCATGTACATCCGTAAAAAACGCAGGTGGGGCACCAGTAAGGGGACGTTCTGAACCACCGAATATCTTGATATTTCTATTCTTTGTTTCGTTATTAAAAAAATGAGCATTTTCTACGGCCATTTTTTTTGGAACATTGCCGTAATCAGCAACGATACCGACGATTTCTATTTCATCGATAAAGAATGCTAAGAGGAGAGCCATCGTATCATCAATCCCAGGATCACAAAAAATGAGAACTTTTTTGGGCATATGTTCACCACCTATCTTGTTTATCCCGTACAAACCAGCTTGGTGAGGGCTAATAATCAATAAGGATGAGGGGAATCTCATGGATTAAAGTTTCACTTTATATATATGTAAGTTTAAGAATAAAAAGATTATTTTATTGAAATAATAGTCTTTTAAATTCAGAAAATAAAAACTTTTTATATTAGGTCAAGGTTTTTGACGTAATTTTCGTTTAGAAATGCAGTCGTATCAAGGTTGTAAGCGTATAACATAGGCTGTTTTTGCTGTCAAGTTGATAAATTGCAGCTTTTTACAATTTATACTATGATAAAGATATTAACAGAAGATCGTATAAACATGAGGGATGATGAACATGAAATTTACAAAGATTCTTGTCCAAATTGCTGCTCTTTACGTGTTTTATATGGTTGGAACTTGGGTGCAAGAAATGTTAAATATTCCAATTACAGGAAGTTTGATTGGGATGTTCCTCTTACTTGTTTTACTTAGCCTAAAAGTTCTTCCAGTGAAATGGTTCGATTTAGGAGCAGAAACACTCGTTGCTATTATGCCGTTTTTATTAATTCCGCCAACGCTTGGCCTAATGAATTACGGTGCTTTTTTTATGAGTAAAGGAATTTCTCTTTTCATTACAGTTGTAGCGAGTACATTTTTAATTATTATTGTCGCAGGACATACAGGACAATATCTTGCGAATAGGAAGGAAAGAGAGTCGCGATGAGCCAAATATTAATCGGAGTCGGTTGGGTTCTTTTTACGGTGCTATTATATCAATTATCTAAAAAAATCTATAAATTATTTCCAACACCATTCACCATTCCAATGCTTGTAGCAACTGGATTAATGGCTTTCCTATTTATCGTGCTTGATATACCATATCAACATTATATGGAAAGTGGTGGTGGCTGGATTGCAAAGCTACTTGGACCCGGTGTTGTAGCATTTGCAATTCCTCTTTATAAACAACGTCATGTTCTGCAAAAATATGTTGTACCGATTGCTGGCGGGGTATTAGTAGGTACAACAGTTGCAATCGCTAGTGATTTTGCGATTGCTTCACTTATGGGAACGGATAAAAGCTTAATCTTATCGTCATTACCAAAATCGGTGACAATGCCAGTTGCGATGAGTGTTTCAGAGCAAGTCGGTGGTGTACCTTCCTTAACAGCAGCTTTCGTTGTTATCGCAGGTATTACTGGAACGATTACAGGACCCCTTTTATTAAAATGGAGCCGTGTTACAAACTCAGTTGGTAAAGGTATCGGATTTGGATGTGCTTCTCATATTATGGGCGTGATGAGAGCGATGAAAAATAACGAACATGAAGGTGTTATTGGATCGGTAACAATGACATTAACAGCAATTTTGACATGTTTACTTGGACCGTTATTTGCGATGATGTTTATGTAATAGAAGAAAAGCGAGAGCGCCTCTATAGCTCTCGCTTTTCTATAGAATTTATGCTACAGTTACAATAACTGAATCTTTGTAGGAGGTACGCCAAGTGCATACGTTATTATCAGTTTTACTTATTATTGTATCGATTTTAATGATTGTTATGGTACTTATGCAATCTAGTAATAGCTCAGGCCTTTCAGGTGCAATTTCAGGCGGTGCGGAGCAATTATTTGGTAAGCAAAAGGCACGTGGAATTGAAGCGGTATTAAACCGTATTACAATTGTTTTAGCTGTATTGTTCTTTGTATTAACAATTGGTGTTACGTACTTCAATTTATAGAATTGAAAGAAGAAGCGTTAGTGAATGGTACTAATGGTTCTTCTTTTTTTGTTTTGCTATTTGAAAGATGTTTCTAATTAGATTATAGAAATACAAATATGGTACACTAGATATAGAAAGAATACGACTAGATTACAGAAGAGAAAGAGGAGAAATACATGATGAAATTAGCATCTCCGAAACCATTTACATTTGAGGGTGGAGACCGCGCTGTTTTATTACTACATGGATTCACAGGGAACTCAGCTGATGTACGTATGTTAGGGCGTTTCTTAGAAAAGAAGGGCTATACTTGTCATGCGCCAATTTATAAAGGGCACGGTGTACCACCAGAAGAGCTTGTTCATACAGGGCCTACAGATTGGTGGCAAGATGTAACGGAGGCATATCAGCTTTTAAAAGATAAAGGTTTTGAGAAAATTGCTGTTGTTGGATTGTCACTTGGCGGCGTATTTTCTTTAAAATTAGGTTATACAGTACCGGTTTTAGGTGTAGTACCAATGTGTGCACCGATGTATATTAAGAGCGAAGAAACGATGTACCAAGGTATATTGGCATATGCCCGCGAATATAAAAAACGTGAGCAAAAATCACCTGAACAAATTGAACAAGAAATGTTGGAATTCCAAAAGACACCGATGAATACATTAAAAGCATTACAACAATTAATTGCTGACGTACGTAACAATGTGGATATGATTTATGCACCAACATTTGTTGTACAAGCACGTCATGACGAAATGATTAATACAGATAGTGCTAACATTATTTATAACGGTGTAGAATCTACGTTAAAAGACATTAAATGGTATGAAGACTCTACGCATGTCATTACACTTGATAAACAACGTGACGAGCTACATGAGGATGTATATAACTTCTTGGAGCAACTAGATTGGTAAGATCTAGTTGCCTCTTTTTTTCATAAGGAATTTTTTGTGAAAACTGTAAAAATCATAAGGGGAGTATTGAAGTTTCACTTTATACATCCCCTATCTTTCGGATACACTAAATAATATAAGGTTTTAAAGGAGGTATTTTTGCTTGGAAGAAATCATACAAGAACATATTGATAAGTTGTTATTATTTATGAGAGAAGAAGCGTATAAACCGCTAACGATACAAGAGTTAGAAGAGGCATTTGGGATTGAAGGTTCTGAGGGCTTTAAAGATTTCGTAAAGGCACTTGTAACGATGGAAGAAAAGGGACTTGTTATTCGTACTCGTAGCAACCGTTACGGTCTTCCTGAAAAGATGAATTTAATACGCGGTAAGTTAATTGGACATGCACGTGGTTTTGCATTCGTTGTACCAGATGAGAAGAAAACAGGAGACGATGATCTTTTCATCCCGCCTACAGAATTAAACGGTGCACTTCATGGCGATACAGTATTAGCACGCCTTAGTTCTCAATCGAGTGGTTCGCGTCAAGAAGGTTCAATTGTACGCATTTTAGAACGTGGAACGAAAGAGCTAGTTGGTACATATACAGAATCGAAAAACTTTGGATTTGTTATACCTGATAATAAGCGCTGGACGAGTGATATCTTTATCTTGAAAAGCGCATCAATGGGTGCTGTAGAAGGTCATAAAGTAGTTGTGAAAATTACGAGCTATCCAGAGAATCGTTTAAGCGCAGAAGGTGAAGTTATTCAAATTCTAGGTCATAAAAATGATCCAGGAGTAGATATTTTATCTGTCATTCATAAACATCATTTACCTTTAGCGTTCCCTGAGGAAGTGATGGAGCATGCAAACAGTGTACCAGAAACGATTTCAGAAGAAGATTTAAAAGATCGCCGCGACCTGCGTGATCAAATGATCGTAACGATTGATGGTGCAGATGCGAAAGACTTAGATGATGCTGTTACAGTAACGAAGCTTGAAAATGGTAACTACAAGCTAGGCGTTCACATTGCGGATGTAAGTCATTACGTTCAAGAAGGCTCTCCAATTGATGTTGAAGCAGCGGAAAGAGCGACAAGTGTGTATCTTGTTGACCGTGTAATCCCGATGATTCCGCATCGTCTATCTAACGGTATTTGCTCATTAAATCCGAAAGTAGACCGTCTGACATTATCTTGTGAAATGGAAATCAACAACTTAGGTGATGTTGTTAAACACGAGATTTTCCAAAGTGTGATTAAAACGACAGAGCGTATGACGTATGCTGACGTAAGAAGCATTTTAGAAGATGAGGACGAAGAGTTAATTAAGCGTTATGAGCCGCTCGTACCGATGTTTAAAGAGATGGGTCAATTGGCACAAATTTTACGTGAAAAACGTATGCGCCGTGGTGCAATTGACTTTGACTTTAAAGAAGCGAAAGTATTAGTGGATGAAGAAGGAAAACCGACAGACGTTGTCATGCGCGATCGTTCTGTATCAGAGAAGTTAATTGAAGAATTTATGCTTGTTGCGAATGAAACAGTAGCAGAGCACTTCCACTGGATGAACGTACCATTCATGTACCGTGTCCATGAAGATCCGAAAGAAGATAAGCTAGAGCGTTTCTTCGAGTTTGTAACGAACTTCGGATATGCCGTAAAAGGACGTGCGAATGAAGTGCATCCTCGCGCGCTACAACAAATTCTTGAAATGGTTCAAGGACAGCCAGAAGAAGTAGTTATTTCAACAGTTATGCTTCGTTCTATGAAGCAAGCTCGTTACGATGCGGATAGTTTAGGACATTTCGGTTTATCAACTGAGTTCTACACACACTTCACATCACCAATTCGTCGTTACCCAGATACAATCGTTCATAGATTAATTCGTGAATACATTATTAACGGTAAAGTCGACAACGAAACGCAAGCAAAATGGCGTGAAAAATTACCTGAGATTGCAGAGCATTCTTCTAATATGGAACGTCGTGCTGTTGAAGCAGAGCGTGAAACAGATGAGATGAAAAAAGCAGAGTATATGGTTGATAAGATCGGTGAAGAGTATGACGGTATGATTAGCTCTGTAACAAACTTCGGTTTATTCGTAGAGCTTCCAAATACAATTGAAGGTCTTGTACACGTTAGTTATTTAACGGATGATTACTACCGTTATGACGAGCAACATTTCGCTATGATCGGAGAACGTACAGGAAACGTATTCCGCATCGGTGACGAAATTACAATTCGCGTTATTAACGTAAACAAAGACGAGCGTGCAATCGACTTTGAAATCGTTGGCATGAAAGGCACACCTCGCCGTAAGTTCAAAGATCGTCCAGTCGTTATCGAGCAGCCAAGAACAGGCAGAAAGAAACGCGGTGGACGTAGCGAGCGCAGTAATGAGCGCGGCGGTGAACGTGGCACAGGTAGAAAATTTGACCGTGGTGGTAAAGGAAAAGGAAGAGGATCTGCATCTGCATCCGCTTCTGCTAGCCAGCCGGGAAAAAAAGATGGTAACGGTAAGAAGAAAAAAGCATTCTTCGAAAACGTACCAGGATTCAAGAAGAAAAAGAAAAAGCGTAAGTAAGAAAAGAGTGGCTTCGCTTTGATGAAAAGCGGGGCCGTTTTCTTTTTTCTTCGTGGCTTGAGAGCGAGCCACTTTCGCTTTTTATCGGAATCCAGCTACAGTGGCTAGAATGTTCGGCGGCTTCGCTTCTTCCCCAGAGGCAAAGAGCGCCTCAAGGTCAGAAGCTCCATCCA
>NZ_JAKUEU010000045.1:0-42869 GCF_022663075.1 Bacillus cereus group sp. BfR-BA-01441 | reverse complement strand
GGAGGGAGCCCACATTTGAATGTGTGGGCTCTTTTTTTGTTGATGAGAAAGGGGTTGCCTGGCTGTCGTTTTTTGTCGATAGATCGATATATTAAGAAAATCGTTGATATACTGCAAGTTACGATCGATATATTTAAAAAATCGTTGATATAAATTTCATGTACCGTAATTAAGTTAAAATCATTAATACGGTTTTACTTATCAAAATGAAATTCTAATACATTTTTAACCGAGAAAGATGACTTCACCATTTTTACGTGTAATAATAGTAACGTTACATATATTGTGAAAGAAGTACAAAAGGAGCGTTACAATGAATTTAGCTAAATTCCCGAGAAAAAAATATACAGAATCATATACACCAATTGAAAAGTTAAACAATTTTTCTGAAGCACTTGGTGGTCCGACTATTTATTTTAAACGAGATGATTTACTTGGTTTAACAGCCGGTGGCAATAAGACGAGAAAGTTAGAATTTCTAGTTGCAGATGCACAGGAAAAGGGTGCAGATACGTTAATTACAGCTGGTGGTATTCAGTCAAATCATTGCCGCCTGACACTTGCTGCTGCGGTAAAAGAAAAAATGAAATGTATTCTTGTATTAGAGGAAGGGCTTGAGCCAGAAGAGAAGAGAGACTTTAACGGAAACTATTTCTTATATCACTTATTAGGTGCTGAAAACGTCATTGTTGTACCGAACGGAGCAGACCTGATGGAAGAAATGCATAAAGTAGCAAAAGAAGTAAGTGAAAAAGGAAATACACCATATGTAATTCCAGTTGGTGGATCAAACCCTACAGGCGCTATGGGATACGTTGCTTGTGCGCAAGAAATTATGGCGCAATCATTTGAGCAAGGAATTGATTTCAGTTCAGTTGTTTGTGTAAGTGGTAGCGGCGGTATGCATGCTGGTTTAATTACTGGTTTTTCTGGAACACAAAGCCATATTCCTGTAATCGGGATTAATGTAAGTAGAGGAAAAGCTGAGCAAGAAGAGAAAGTAGCAAAACTTGTAGATGAAACTTCAGCACACGTTGGTATTCCAAACTTTATCTCGCGCGACGCTGTTACGTGCTTTGATGAATATGTAGGACCAGGCTATGCGTTACCAACGCCAGAAATGGTAGAGGCAGTTCAGTTACTTGCGAAAACAGAAGGTATTTTACTTGATCCAGTGTATACAGGTAAGGCAGTAGCGGGATTAATCGACTTAATTAGAAAAGGTAATTTTAATAAGGAAGACAATATTTTATTCGTACATTCAGGTGGTTCACCAGCTTTATATGCGAATACTTCTTTATTTGCGTAAGTGTAAAAAGCATTGGGTATCCAATGCTTTTTTTGTTATATACTCGAATTATCGGGGAGTAGGAGGATGATATGAACTCAAATTTAAAAGGGATTATATATACGGTACTCGGCATTTCTATTCTATTGATCTTATTTGTAGGTTACGGAGTGTATTTGTATTTCACATCTTAAAAGAAAGATCATAATAGAAGTGAACCATTTAGTAAGAAATATAGAGTGAGAAGTAAATCTAAATAAAACCAAAAAGGGATAAATAGGAAAATGTAGAATCTTTATATATAAGATGTTCTGAATTTTTAGATATAAGGTAGAGTGGAGGAAGAAAGATGATTCAATTTCCTATGGAAGATGCTGAACAATTTTTTAGATCCTATAGTATTGGTAGGTTTACAGTTAGTGAAGATGAAGGGAAATTAATTTTTAGTACAAACTTAAATGGTCATTCTAATTTATGGGCGATGGATTTACCCAATTTATCCCCTTATCCATTAACATATTGTAATCAATCAAGCAATTTTATTAAAATGGATTCTTTAAATCGATTTATTTTAGCTGGATTTGATAAAGATGGGGATGAAAATTATCATATTTATGCATTAAAGCCAGAGGGTGGTGAATTGCTTGAATTGATTCCAGCAGGAGAGACAGAAAAGGATTACTTTGTGCATTTAACAGAGGATGGGGAACGATTATACTATGTCACAAGTAAAGATAACCCAATGTTCTTAAACTCTCGTTGTTATAATATACGCACAAAAGAAGATACGCTGTTGTTAACTGGTGTGGAGACACCTACATATGTAGAGGCAGTAAGTCCGAATGAATCAAGTTACATTGTTTTAAAGTCATATAGTAATACGTATAATGTAGGATATGTAAAAAAGGGAGAAGAACTTATTTGTATAGTACCTTCCAGTGAGAAAGAACATACTATAGGGTCCATTTGTTATATTGATGAAAATACAGTGATTTTCGTTACAAATTATGAAGAAGAGTTTTCCTATGTAGCTTCTTTTGATTTAAATAAACAGGAATTCAAACCAATCTGTAAAATAGAGAAGGAAGATATATCCGATATAAAATGGCATGCTGAAACAAAAAATGGCTACATTGTTTCGTCGAAAGGTGTTACAGATAGGTTATATAAATTTGTATGGGATAAAAAAGAGTTAATTCTATTGAATTCTCCGGTAGATACGATAAGTCAAATTGAAATTACAAAATCGGAAAATTTATATTTGCTAGGTGAAAGTGCGACGAAAACAGCAAACATCTATTACAAGAAGAATAGAGATACAGAATGGGCAGCATTAACAAAAAACTATGTTATTGGTCTATCTGAATCTTCTTTTGTTGAACCGGATGTTATAACATATGCCTCTTTTGATGGGTTAAACATAGAAGCATTATTATTCCGGGCGAAAGGAGAAGTACAAAACGGATATACAATATTTTGGCCTCATGGTGGTCCACAAAGTGCTGAGACGAAAGGTTTCAGAGAATTATTTCAATATTTATTAAGGCAGGGATATAATATTTTTGCGCCAAACTTTAGAGGTAGTACAAGATATGGTTCAACGTTTACAAAAATGATTGAAGGTGATTGGGGAGAAGCACCACGTTTAGATTGTGTAGCAGGGATCGAATGGTTATTTGAACAGGGGATATCAACTCCTGATAAATTATTTGTTATGGGCGGTAGTTATGGAGGATATATGACCTTATTGCTTCACGGGCGTCATTCAGAGTATTTCCGTGCAGCCATTGATATTTTTGGACCTAGCAATTTATTTAGTTTTATCGAATCTATGCCTGAAAATTGGAAACCGCTCGCAGTTAATTTAATAGGTGATATTAATAATGATAAAGATAAGCTTATACAAGATTCACCAATTACTTACTTAAATCAAATGAATAAACCACTCCTTATCATCCAAGGGGCAAATGATCCACGAGTTGTAAAGGAAGAATCGGATCAAATTTTTCACGCGTTGCAAGAACAAGGAGTAGATGTAGAATACCTAGTATTAGACGATGAAGGGCATGGATTTTCAAAAAAAGAAAATGAAATATATGTATATCGTCGCATAACAGAATTTTTAGCAAAGCATAAGTAAAAGAAATGGCATTTTACGGGGGATGATCATATCGCTATCAGGCTAAAAATGCAGAGAAATGACAATGAAATTATTGAATAAATAAGAATGAAACAACTTAATCATTACGTAACAAAAACGCTATTCTTTCCCTAGAATCATAGGAAAGGATAGCGTTTTTGTTGTGAACTTATTGATTTTGTATGAACTGGAATTGTTGTCTAAAGAGTTGCAACAGATTTTTTTATAAATTGAAAGACAAGGAGACGAACTTGGATGGAGTATTGGAAGCACACAATAAATATATTGAGGAGTACATGTTTGAAAACATTAAATCAATGGAGAATGAAATATTTTGTTGGAATGTCTGAGCTGCGGACCAATTCTATCACTTTAATTAACTAAAAGAAGAACTTCCCCATCCCGATTAGACTACTAATCATTCCTATTCCACCCATTGTGCCTTTTCCTGCTGTAAGTAAGTTTCCAAGCATTCCTAGCTGACCGCTACCTCCGTTATTTCCCCATCCCATTGGGGCCCACGGACTACCCCATCCTGGAGGGTTTCCAAAAACACCCGAGTTATTGGTATTGAAATGAAAAGACTTGGCTGGCGGCGATAGTAAAGCGGCAAGATGCCCTTGTGCGAACATCCCTGTATGATTGAATGGTTGGGCCCAGGGGAAGGAAGGTTTTTGAAAATTAAAACCTGCATGACCTGGTAGTGGAGTCCAATTAGTAGGGTGACCTTGTGGCATTATCCCTGCATAATTGATTGGCTGCTGCCCCCAAGAGAAGGGAGGGGGTTGGGGATTGAATCCCGTATAATTGGCTGATGAATCCCAACTAACTGGATAGACTCGGTAACTCCAATTCTCAGGAAGCTTTAAATCATTCATTACCTCAGATTTAGTTATTTCGGGCTGTGAATATAATGAAATTTGGTTAGTATATTGTTCCCCGTTTCCCTTTGAATTCAAATACCAATATTGGTCCATACGCTTATTCTCCTCACTTTAAAAATGTAATGTTAGACTTAGCCTATGTAATATTCCTTTTTATGGATGGTTACATAACTAGATCTACAAGCCTGTATTTAAAGGAATGGGTGTGTGGACTTGTTGATTTAAAGTTTCACTTTATTTTAGAAGGGTATTTTCAGTTGCTTATTTTGTGTATTTCAGCCTAATTTAAATTCCGTTAACAAACGTTTTTATAAAGGTTTCATCAAGAAAAAGATTTTAAAATGGTATGTTGAGCAAGTGGAATTGCTAAAAAGAGAATATCCATTCGAAGAGTTTGGCAAAATACTGCAAGGGTAATGTTTTCTTGTGCAAATATGTAAACGATTTAAACGAATCAATGAAATTTATAATGAAGGGGCAATTAAATATATGAGTGAAACATTACATAAAAGAAAACCACCATATGTAATGCTTGTAATCCTTTTTATTGGGGCATTTGTTTCATTTCTAAATAACTCCCTTTTAAATGTAGCCTTGCCATCAATAATGAAAGATTTAAACATTCAAGATTATTCAACGATCCAGTGGCTTTCTACAGGGTATATGCTTGTAAGTGGTATATTAATTCCGGCCTCAGCATTTTTAATAACGCGTTTTTCAAATAGGAGCCTATTTATTACATCTATGGTGATTTTTATTCTTGGTACTGCCTTAGCGGCTGTAGCACCGAACTTTGGTTTATTACTTACTGGTCGGATGGTTCAAGCGGCAGGCTCTTCAGTTATGGGACCTTTGTTAATGAATATTATGCTAGTAAGCTTTCCAAGAGAAAAAAGGGGAACAGCAATGGGGATTTTTGGACTAGTTATGATTACAGCTCCAGCAATTGGGCCGACACTATCAGGTTATATTGTAGAGTATTATGACTGGCGTTTGCTTTTTGAAATGATTTTACCTTTAGCAATCATTAGCTTACTGTTAGGGATTTGGAAATCTGAGAATGTCATGAAACAAAACAAAAATGCAAAACTTGATTATCTCTCATTACTATTATCTTCTGTCGGTTTTGGCGGTTTGTTATATGGATTCAGTTCTGCAAGCTCCGATGGCTGGACGAATAAAGTTGTCTTAACAGCCTTAATCATAGGCGCTATTGCCTTAATTGCTTTCATTATCCGTCAATTAAAAATGGATGAGCCGTTATTGGATTTACGTGTTTACAAGTACCCAATGTTTGCACTTGCGTCTGTAATTGCAATTGTCAACGCGGTGGCCATGTTTTCGGGTATGATTTTAACACCAGCTTATGTACAAAACGTCCGTGGTATTTCGCCGCTGAGCTCTGGGCTGATGATGCTTCCAGGTGCGGTAATAATGGGGATTATGTCACCAATTACAGGTAAACTATTTGATAAATATGGTCCTCGGATTCTTGGCATAGTAGGGCTTTCCATTACAGCTGTTTCAACTTATATGTTGGCAAGTCTGCAAATTGACTCTAGTCATACACATATTATTCTTATTTATACACTGCGGATGTTTGGGATGGCGATGGTGATGATGCCACTTATGACAAATGGTCTTAATCAATTGCCAACTCGCTTAAATCCGCACGGTACAGCTGTTAATAATACAGCTCAACAAGTGTCCGGTTCCATTGGTACTGCTATTCTTGTTACGATTATGAATTCTGTAACAAAAACAAAAGCTGAAAGTTTAATGTCTCATATAGATCCAACAACCTTCACAGAAACTACGAAGGCAATAGTAACTCAGAAGGCTTTATTATCCGGAATTCAATATTCATTCTATGTAGCGCTTGGCATGAATGTTGTTGCACTACTATTAGTTTTTTTCGTTAAACGTGTAGATACAAGTGCGGAAGCCGTCGAGAAGTTAAATCGGTAGAGAAGAATAAAACGTTAGATAATGATTCCTACAAGTTGTTTGCTGATTAGATAAACTATAAAGAAATACAAATTTTTGCTACTAAGGCGCCGGTATTTAAAATGGGAAAAGAACTGAAAGAAGCAGTGACATAATTATATAGTGAAAGAGGACCTGATGTTCATATCAGGTCCTCTTTCATTAGTAACGCGGTATATTGCTTATTGTATTGGTTTAACTAAACCACTGATTTTTCAAATACTACAATCTTAAGCTCGTCAACTTCTCTATTTTGGGGTGTTTTAGAAGAAAATGAATCAAAATAATCATTTTTATGAACAAATACAAGAGATGAGATCCGTTTGCAATTTCTCATAAACATTACAAGTTTAGATTATCTTTTAATACCAACATTAAAAGGCTCCAACTATATTTATTCGCTTCATTTTAATTTAGTATTTTTTTACAAGTTATAAATCTAATTGCCAAGCTTATACGCAATATCATAATCATGAATAGTTAGGGAAAAGATAAAATAAGGTAATCAATTACATATCTTTATTTCATGCTTTTTTGAAAGGGTGTTTTTAATGGAAAAAAAAGTATCTGCCATTCCTCAGCCGAAAACATATGGACCGCTGGGTAATCTCCCATTAATCGATAAAGATAAACCGACCCTATCCTTTATCAAGATAGCGGAAGAGTATGGTCCCATTTTTCAAATTCAAACTTTAAGTGATACCATCATTGTCGTTTCTGGACATGAATTGGCAGCAGAAGTTTGTGACGAAACACGGTTCGATAAAAGTATAGAGGGTGCTTTAGCAAAAGTTCGTGCCTTTGCTGGAGACGGATTATTTACAAGCGAGACTCACGAACCGAACTGGAAAAAAGCTCATAATATTTTGATGCCTACATTCAGTCAACGGGCAATGAAAGATTACCATGCCATGATGGTCGATATTGCTGTACAACTCGTTCAAAAATGGGCACGACTTAATCCGAATGAAAACGTAGATGTTCCGGAGGATATGACTCGCCTTACGTTAGATACAATTGGTCTATGTGGTTTTAATTACCGCTTCAATAGCTTTTATCGTGAGACACCTCATCCTTTTATTACTAGCATGACCCGTGCTCTAGATGAGGCGATGCACCAATTGCAGCGGCTGGATATAGAAGACAAACTTATGTGGAGAACGAAACGTCAATTTCAGCATGATATTCAATCTATGTTTTCTTTAGTAGATAATATTATTGCTGAACGTAAAAGTAGTGGAGATCAGGAAGAAAATGATTTACTTTCCCGTATGCTAAATGTGCCAGATCCGGAAACTGGTGAAAAATTAGATGATGAAAACATTCGTTTCCAAATTATTACTTTTTTAATAGCTGGACATGAGACAACAAGTGGATTGTTATCTTTTGCAATTTACTTCTTATTAAAGAATCCGGATAAATTGAAAAAAGCCTATGAAGAAGTAGACCGTGTTTTGACAGATCCTACTCCAACATACCAACAAGTTATGAAACTGAAGTATATACGGATGATTTTAAATGAATCGCTACGTCTATGGCCTACCGCTCCAGCATTCAGTCTCTATGCAAAAGAAGATACAGTGATTGGCGGGAAATACCCAATTAAGAAAGGAGAAGATCGTATTTCTGTTCTTATTCCACAGCTACATAGGGATAAAGATGCATGGGGAGACAATGTGGAAGAATTCCAACCTGAACGATTTGAAGAGCTGGATAAGGTTCCTCATCATGCTTATAAGCCATTTGGAAATGGCCAGAGAGCATGTATCGGTATGCAATTTGCACTTCATGAAGCCACTCTTGTAATGGGAATGCTTCTTCAACATTTTGAATTAATCGATTATCAAAACTATCAGCTGGATGTAAAACAAACATTAACGCTAAAGCCCGGTGATTTTAAGATTAGGATTCTACCCCGAAAACAAACTATTAGTCATCCTACTGTTCTTGCACCTACAGAGGACAAGCTGAAAAACGATGAAATTAAGCAACACGTCCAGAAGACACCTTCTATTATTGGGGCCGATAATCTTTCACTTCTTGTTCTGTATGGCTCGGATACAGGTGTAGCAGAAGGTATTGCAAGAGAATTAGCAGATACAGCTAGTTTAGAAGGGGTTCAAACGGAAGTGGTAGCTCTTAACGATCGAATTGGAAGTTTGCCAAAAGAAGGAGCGGTACTTATTGTGACTTCTTCTTATAATGGAAAACCGCCAAGTAATGCAGGGCAGTTTGTGCAATGGTTGGAGGAACTAAAACCAGATGAGCTAAAAGGTGTTCAATACGCAGTTTTTGGTTGTGGAGATCATAATTGGGCTAGTACCTATCAACGGATTCCAAGATACATTGATGAGCAGATGGCTCAAAAAGGAGCAACAAGATTTTCTAAACGCGGAGAAGCAGATGCAAGTGGTGATTTCGAGGAACAGCTTGAGCAATGGAAACAAAGCATGTGGTCTGATGCGATGAAGGCATTTGGATTGGAGCTCAACAAAAATATGGAAAAAGAGCGCAGTACTTTGAGTCTGCAATTTGTCAGTCGTCTTGGAGGATTTCCTCTTGCACGAACATATGAAGCAGTTTATGCATCTATACTAGAAAATCGTGAACTCCAATCATCCAGCAGTGATAGAAGTACACGACATATCGAGGTATCTTTGCCAGAAGGCGCTACATATAAAGAAGGAGACCACCTTGGAGTGTTGCCAGTTAATAGCGAGAAAAATATCAACCGAATTTTAAAACGTTTTGGATTAAATGGGAAGGATCAAGTTATACTGAGTGCAAGTGGACGAAGTATAAATCACATACCTCTAGACAGTCCTGTTAGTTTATTGGACCTTCTTAGTTATAGTGTTGAAGTTCAAGAAGCAGCCACTCGAGCACAAATACGAGAAATGGTAACATTCACAGCATGTCCTCCTCATAAAAAAGAATTGGAAGCATTATTAGAAGAAGGAGTTTATCATGAACAAATATTAAAGAAACGGATTTCAATGTTGGACCTTCTTGAAAGGTATGAGGCTTGTGAAATCCGATTTGAACGCTTTTTAGAACTTCTCCCTGCGCTCAAACCGCGTTACTATTCTATTTCAAGCTCTCCACTCGTTGCACACAATCGTCTGAGCATTACGGTCGGTGTTGTTAATGCACCTGCATGGAGTGGGGAAGGGACATATGAAGGAGTCGCTTCTAATTACTTAGCTCAGCGTCATAATAAAGATGAGATTATCTGTTTCATTCGAACGCCACAATCAAACTTTGAATTACCTAAAGATCCAGAAACACCAATTATTATGGTTGGGCCAGGTACTGGAATTGCACCATTCCGTGGATTCTTGCAAGCGCGTCGTGTTCAAAAGCAAAAAGGTATGAACTTAGGACAAGCGCATCTATATTTTGGTTGTCGTCATCCTGAAAAAGATTATCTTTATCGTACAGAACTAGAAAATGATGAAAGAGATGGATTAATCTCTTTACACACAGCTTTTTCTCGTTTAGAGGGACATCCAAAAACATATGTACAGCATTTGATAAAACAAGATAGAATCAATTTAATTTCGTTATTAGATAATGGAGCTCATCTTTATATATGTGGTGATGGAAGTAAAATGGCTCCGGATGTAGAAGATACCCTTTGTCAAGCATATCAAGAAATTCATGAAGTCAGTGAACAAGAAGCAAGAAATTGGTTGGATCGTGTGCAAGATGAAGGGCGATATGGAAAAGATGTTTGGGCTGGTATATGAATGTTTCTTAATTAGTTACGTATTAACTAATGAATTTCTTTCGAATAAATTTCACTTTATTAGTATAGTGTATTTAGATGAATAGTGATTAACCGGACTATTTAGTATCTACTAAATAAAAAACAGGACCTGATATTCATCTATCAGGTCCTGTTTCACATAGACATTATACATGGATATTTTCCACACATTATCAATGTTTGTAATGTAGTTAGTCTTGTGGGTCAGCAATAAAATCAGATATTATTTTTTCAATATCGAAAGGAGTAATCCCTTTATCCAAAGAAAAAATGCTTTCTGCTTCTTCGATGTCTTGAACGAGTTCACCTCTAGCTTCAATATGTAATCGGAACAAGTCATATAAATTCGGTTTAACTAAATTAGTTAAAGCCTTTCCAACAAGTATCATACCTTTTTGATTAGCCTCGATGGTATTATCATAAGTTAGATCTCTTGTAAGAGACAAATCTGTCCAAATCAATTTTCGTTCCTTTAAGTCTAAAATAACTGGAATAGAGATTTGGGTGTCGGCAGTAATATCCACTTTATCTTGAACAGTAGAAGGTTCAAATATTTCACCTGAACCAGGATATTGACGAACCATCCAACCAGTAAAGCATTCTGGTAAATCTTTATATGGTTGGTCTGTGTAAGAAAGCAAAGTCATAACTACATAGCGTCCACCATATTTCAGCACAGACGGAATATCGAAATCAATGAATTCAGATGCTCCCTTTGGTGCAGAAGTAATATCTCCGCTATGGTAGGCTTTGAAATTTTTTGAACGTAAGTTCGTGAAGGATACATGTTCTTTGTATTGCCAATCTTCGTCGTACATTGCAGCAGACAAATCAATGTCAACACGTCCTGTATGTTGTCCATTCACATAGCCTTCTTTCCACCATAGGAAAAAACGAATCGTATCTCCTTCTGGCAAATCTACTTTACTTCCTCGAGATAATGTGCGAAGCGCTTTGCTGGCTGAACGTTGAGAGAAGGGAACTAAGTGATTTTTTAACTGTTCATCCAAAAATACTTTTCCGAGACTTGGAAGTTCTGCGAAGCGATTTTTTAAAGTATCTTCACACATTTTTACAATCATTAAACAAATATCCTCTGAGATAAATGGAAGTGTATTTTCAATACCTATAGCTTTTGCTACATTTCCCTTTGGAAAAAAGGTGCGAAATTCATTTTTATCATTTCGATGCTTAAAATGAGCCGTGAGTTGAAGTAATACAGGAGTAGAAACATTTCCTATTATACTTAGAAACTCTTCGAGAATATTGAAAACATCTGTTGACGTATCACTACATAAACGGATTAAATGATCCAAGCGTCTGGCAAATTCCCCCGGGCGAGTTTTTAAAAGATTTTTCGCTGTCATGATATCACGATTCAACAAAGCTGCTTCTATTTTTCCATTAAATGTTTCAACTTTAATGTTGTTGCGAAGCATCTCAAATGCTCGGTGGGTTTTTGGGAAACGAGTATGATATTCTGCTGGATGAAGAATTTCACCTAAACGAATCCAACGTTTTTTGTATCGAATCATATCTTCGGTAATGTTTCCGCATTGCTCTAACAATCCTAAAAGGAAGCGTCTTTCTACTCGGTTAAACTTCTTGAATCGAACGGAGGATGCTAAACTCACATCACCTTCAGATAAAGCAACTGCAAGGCGAAGAACATCAGTTGCTGTTTTAAAATACTTTGCAGCAGCATCGGCTGATATTTTTCTGTTTATTAATAAAACCCCAATTATAAAAGACATATTTTCCTTATGGGGAATTACATTAGGTAGAAAACAGGAAACATCTTCAGTGTGTGTAATAGCCCATT
Organism: Bacillus cereus group sp. BfR-BA-01441; assembly: GCF_022663075.1. Classification (NCBI taxonomy): domain Bacteria; kingdom Bacillati; phylum Bacillota; class Bacilli; order Caryophanales; family Bacillaceae; genus Bacillus; species Bacillus cereus group sp. BfR-BA-01441. Next base: position 30,980 of record NZ_JAKUEU010000045.1, on the reverse strand, counting down.
CTACATCTGTCTTATCAGTTGAGGAAATAGAGCTGTTTGCACGAATCAATTGAGAAATCATTTGATTGAAATCTTCTTCACTTCCTAAGTCAATAACTTTCAAATCAACGCTATCTAAAAGAGGAAGTCGTTCTTCTACTTTTGATACAGGTAGGCGCAACGTCACATAATGAATAACGGCATTGATGTATAAATCAGCGTCACTTAAATCCATCATTTGTTGCGGAAAGTTTGGATACATAGGAGTAAACTGAATATGTGCACCAACCATTTCTTTTAAATGTTTTACCAACTCTTTGTAAAACGATGTGAATGCACCAACCGAAAGTGTTTGCAACTCTTCTATTAAAGGCTCAGAAAAAGTAAATCCTAAACTTTCCAAGTTTTTTAAAGCAGTGGCTAAATACATGTTCGGTAGTTTATTTTCTTCTCTTTTTATAATTACTTTCAAACTTCTTCTTATGTAAATAGAATTTTTCATGAGAACGCCAGCTATTCACGCCTTATAAAAGAGGGGAATAGTCTGACTGTCCTCCTTTCAGTGGTAGATTTTTATTTTTATATGTATAAACACACTAATTGTAGAAAAATGCACAGAGGGTACATAGCTATTTTTTAGTGAAAAATTAGGGGTATAACATTTAGTTGTTAAGTGGTAATTTGTTAATTAAGAAAAGAAAACCTCTACATCAATGGTTGATAAACTAAAGTTTATTCAATCCTAAAGAAGAAAGAGGTTTTATAGTCTAATTATTTTCATAGGAAATTGACAACTCTAAAACAATTTGAAATTTCTACAAAGAAGGAAGAATTGTCATAGCCTATGTGTTTAGCAGGAAAGTAACATCCCTATTTCGCCAAAGAAGTTAGAAGGAAGGAACGTCATAGCCTACTTTATTAGTATATTCTCATGCGAAGAGCAATTCAAGTATACTGTCTGATTTTTTAAAGTTTTCCTAAATGGGAATTTTCATGTTTATCCCGTATTAACGGAGGATTTTTATTTTTGATATATTATGGAATGGAGTTGAATGAGTATTATAAATACAAAAGGTGAAATTAAAAAAACAAAAAGAAAAGTATTACTAACTATACTTACTATGTTAGTAATTATAATTGGATTTGGATATTGGAAACTTTTTAGTTTGCAAGGTGTTCCAAAAGGGGAATTAATTCGAACAGTGAAATCTCCAGATGGAAAATATCTCATCAAGACTTATTTTCATAATGCAGGATCATTAAGTGCGGATGCTGTTAGGGGTGAATTAGTTAACCTTGATACAGATTTAGAGAAAAATATATATTGGAATTATCCAGATACCGATCCATATATTGAATGGGTAAATAAGAATATTGTTAGAATTGGAGATCAAACTTTAGATGTTTCGCAGAAAGAAACCTATGATTGGCGTGATGATGATAAGCACGTTAAAGAAATGCCTAAACAGTTTAGTAGATAAAACAAGAAAATTTAAATGTATTTAATCTTATTTGTTTAACAATAGATGGTATTATATGAGTGAAAGAGTCCATTTAAATCTTCTAAATGGACTCTTTTAGGTTTCTAGATACGACTACTGATAAAAATGGAACAAACTTGTTACTTAGGTTGTCTATTAAGTATACGTATAAAACAGGTGTTCATGATAGTTCAATCATTTTATGAAAAGTGAGATGCAAGAAGAGTGATATCCGATACACTCTTTAATTGTATCGATATGTATAACACCTAGAAAAACTATATATTCTTGAAAGAGGTTGAAAATATATGATAGTCTTAAACAAGTTTTTTAACATTTTACATTACAAAAAGATGGTACCTGTAGTATTTCTTTCGTGTGCAACGCTTATAGGCTGTTCCGATGGCAATACTCAGTCTGAATTACCTAAACAAACAAAACAAACAAATCAAACCAAACAAGAAACTACTGGTAATGACTCTTTTGCTAAACTTGAAAAAGAATTTGATGCTAAACTCGGTATTTATGCATTGGACACTGATACGAATCAAACCGTTACGTATCAATCAGATAAACGGTTTGCATACGCATCTACCCACAAAGCTTTAGCTGTGGGAGTACTTTTACAAAAGAAATCAATAGAAGATCTAAATCAAAGAGTTTTGTATACTCGTGAAGATCTTGTTAATTACAATCCAATTACAGAAAAGTATGTTGATAGGGGTATGACTCTGAAAGAGCTTGCAGATGCTTCCCTTCGATATAGTGATAATACTGCGCAAAATCTTATTCTTAAACAATTAGGTGGACCTAGTGAATTCAAAAAATCACTGAGAGAAATAGGAGATACCGTTACAAATCCTGAACGTTTTGAACCAGAGTTAAACGAAGTGCATCCAGGAGACGTACATGATACTAGTACCCCAAAGGCATTAGCTACTAGTCTTCAGGCTTTTGCGCTAGGAGATGTACTTTCAACTGAGAAACGGGATTTATTAATAGATTGGATGAAAAGGAATACTACGGGAGACAACTTAATTCGTGCTGGAGTTCCAGGAGGATGGGAAGTAGCTGATAAGACGGGCTCGGGATCTTATGGAACCAGAAATGATATCGCAATTATTTGGCCACCAAATAAAAAGCCAATTGTTCTTGCGATACTTTCTAATCATGATAAAGAGGATGCTAAATACGATGATAAGCTTATTGCAGAAGCAACCAAAATAGCGCTGGGTGTCTTAAAAGCTAAAAATAAATAATAATAGTATTAGTTATTGAAATTTTCTTGTTTTTTCGTCACAATACTGTGACGGTCTTTTTGTGTATTTTACAAAAGATCGTCTTAAGTAAAGAAAGAAGATAGAAACCATCTCTATTAAGTTTATTAACTAAGTAACAACAAATATATGCTTTATTGAATACTTATTGCATTTAATGTGGAGGAATAAAATGGAGTCGAAAATTCTTATTGTTGATGATGATAAAGAGATTAGAAATCTTATCTCAGTATATTTGGAAAATGAAGGCCTAAAAACTCAAAAGGCAGAAGATGCTATACAAGCTTTACAACTGTTAGAAGAAAAGGAATTTGATTTGATTATTTTAGATATTATGATGCCGAATATGGATGGCATTGAAGCATGTATGAAAATTAGGGAAGATCGCAATATGCCTATCATTATGCTATCTGCAAAATCTGAGGATATAGACAAAATTCAGGGCCTAGCCTCTGGTGCAGACGATTATTTATCAAAACCGTTTAACCCACTAGAATTAATTGCTAGGGTAAAATCCCAATTAAGAAGGTTTAAAAAATACAATACGTCCATAGAACATAATAAAAGTATTCTAGAAATTGGTGACTTAACCGTGAATACAGATACTCGTCAAGTATGGGTAAGGGGAAAAGAAACAAGGTTAACTCCAAAAGAGTTTGCTATTCTCGAACTACTCGCCCGTAACAAAGGGATTGTCCTGAGTGTAGCAAAAATATATGAAGCAGTTTGGAAAGAGGTTTTTTATAAATCAGATAATACCGTCATGGTGCATATTACAAAAATAAGAGACAAAATTGAAGAAGATTCTAAACATCCCATTTATATTAAAACTGTTTGGGGAATTGGGTATAAAATATGAAGAATGTTAGTTTCAGAAATAAGATTATTATAAAACTTCTTGGTGCTGTTGCAATTAGTTTTTTTATTTCATTTGGTTTAACAATCCTCATTGTGCAATACGTCATAGATCCATTTTTTATAAAACACGAAGATTTTGGCATGTTTGAAGTGAGACTCGCAATGTTGTTCTTATTTACGTTCGCAATCTTAAACTTTATAGTAATCTTTTTGCTATTGGTTCGAAAGAAAATAGTATATTTGAAGCTCATTTCGGAAAATGTGAATGATATTGCAAATGGAAAACTGGGTTTAACAATTGGGATTAAGGGGAAGGACGAATTGACCCAACTTGCTCAAAATATCAACTATATGTCCAAGGAATTGGAGAATACATTTGAACAAGAAAGACAATTAGAACGTACAAAAAATGAACTTATCACCAATGTATCTCATGATTTACGCACACCTTTAACATCTATTATTGGCTATATAGATTTATTAAAAAGAGGGCAATACAACAGTAACATACAATTACAGGAATACCTTGAAACCACGTATTCAAAGTCACAGAGACTGAAATATTTAATTGATGAGCTGTTTGAGTATACTCGTTTATCAGGTATAGATGCTAAGTTAAACCTTAATGAAGTTGATTTATCAGGTTTGTTGGAACAAATAGTTGGAGAATACATACCTATATTTGAAAAGGAAAGTTTAATCGTTCAAAAATCAATTACGCAAGAAACAATACCTATCTTCATAGATGTAGAAAAAATGGTACGTGTTTATGAAAATCTTTTTATGAATGCGATAAAGTACAGCATGAAACCATCCGAATTATCTATATGTCTTGAACTAATAGGTAACAAGGCAATGTTGAAAGTATCAAATAAAGTCGAGAAACCGCCTGTTAGCGATCCAAATAAATTGTTTGAAAGGTTTTTCAGGGGGGACAAGGCAAGAAAAGATGACCAGGGAAATGGACTGGGACTTGCTATTTCAAAAAGAATTGTTGAACTTCATCATGGTAATATACATGCAGAATATAAAGATGGTTGGATGTCTTTTATTGTTGAACATTCAATTAGATAGAAAGCTTATGGAACTACAGGTTCCATAAGCTTTTTTTAAAACTTAAGAAATCTTAAGGATTTTACGGGGTGTTTCCTAATTTTCATAGTTTATCATGGGTGTATTCAAAGTGATGAGGTGAGCAAAGAAGATAAAAGGAAAGATTTCATTGTAGCTTAAGTGTGGAGGTAACATGTCTATTTTGTTAGTAGTAAACAAATTTAGTAGCTTATTGTAATGAAATAAAAAAATGTAGGAGGATATAAATGATAAAGCCAGTTGTAGATGTAAAAAACATTCAAAAATTGTACGGTAAAAAAGGTGAGAATCAATCACACGCATTAAAAGGTGTATCATTCTCAATTCAAGAGGGAGAGTTTGTTGGTATTATGGGGCCTTCTGGTTCTGGTAAAACAACATTATTAAATGTAATTTCAACGTTAGATAAAGCGACAGGCGGCGTTGTTGAAATTGCAGGAACGGATATTACGAGGATGAAGCAGGGGGAACTTTCTGATTTTCGTTCACAAAAGTTAGGATTCATTTTCCAAGACTTTAACTTATTGGAGAATTTATCTATCTATGAAAATATCGCACTCCCACTTTCACTTCAAGGTGTTTCATCTCGTAATATTGGAAAGAAAGTAGAAAAAGTAGCTGATATGTTAGGCATTACAGCGATACTTCAAAAATATCCTTCTGAAGTATCTGGTGGACAAAAGCAACGTTCCGCAGCAGCACGTGCGTTAGTTCATGAACCAGCAATTATTTTGGGAGATGAGCCGACTGGAGCTCTAGATTCTAAAAATGCAACGAGTTTACTTAATGCCATGACAAGCTTAAATAAAGAGCAAGGTGTATCCATTATGATGGTTACGCATGATCCTTACAGCGCAAGTTACTGTCAACGTATTTTATTCATTCAAGATGGTGAGTTATATAAAGAAATTCATCGCGGTAGTACCCGTGAAGAATTCTATAAAGAAATTTTAGATGTGCTTGCAAACTTAGGCACACAAAAAGCGTAAGGAAGGAAGTTCAATCATGTTATTTAAGCTTTCTATGTCAGGCCTAAAAAGTAAGTTGCAAGATTACATTGTTTTACTTGTTGGTCTTATTGTCTCTATTTCAACTTTTTATATGTTTCAAACGCTAGCATCCAATAAAACGTTCCTTGAATCTAACTCTTCTATTAGGGATATTGTGGCTGTCTTTAAAATTGGTTCCGTTTTGTTAGCGATTATCACATTTTTCTATATTTTATATGCAAACTCTTTCTTATCAGCTCTTCGTCAAAAAGAATTTGGTATGTATATGATGTTAGGAGCAAAAAAGCATAAAGTTACCTTACTTATGTTCATTGAAACAATCATATTAGGTGCCACCTCTCTTTTGATTGGAATTACAATTGGTGTAGGACTTGCAGAAGGTATCGGTCAGCTATTAATGAAACAACTCGAGTTTGCTGGCGAAGGTTATAAAGCATTTTATCTGCCATCTATAGCTATTACTTGCATCTTCTTCTTTGCACTCTTTGTATTATCTGCAATTATGAATAGTATTAAATTATCTCGTATTTCTGTACTGCAACTTGTACATGCTGATGAACAAACAGAACGTGTTGCCATAAAAGGAAAAATGACAGTTGTAGTTGCATTCCTTGGTATTCTTTTATTGGGTATTGGTTATGCATCACTTATTTATATATCATCTGCAAATTCGCTAATTGTTTTGGGATTAATGGCTGTTGGATTAATCTCAGCAACTGTTGGTACTTACCTTATATTTGGATCACTTCTTCCAGTTATGATTAACAAGCTAAAGAGTAATAAAAAACGTAGTGAAAAAGGCCTCAATGCTTTTACTTTTGCACAATTAAATTTCCGCATTAATAGTCTAACAAATGTGCTTGCAACAGTAGCAATTTTAGTGGCTCTTGGTGCTGGTGGAATTGCTTGTGGTATGGCATTTAAAAACAACATCCTAAAAATTACAGATCAAATACAAATTTACGATTCAGTCATTCATAATCCAACAGTGGAAGAAAAGACAATTTTGGGTAGTATCTTATTTCAAGAAAAACTTGAATATCATTACAAAGTTGATGATAGATATGTTTATTATCTTAAAGAAGATGTAGAGAAAAATCGCCCTTTCTTGCAAGGTATGAAAATAGAGAAAGCTTCAGAGGAAATACCAATTGGTGCATTTTCAATAAAACGGGCTGAAGGAGAGACAGACACAAAACAATGGATTCAGGTTTTCAGAACGATCCAGCCCAATTATTTATATCCTGATTATGAAATAAAAATTGTAGATTATAACATATACAATGGATTGAAGGGGAAAGAAAGTATTGTGTTTATGGGGAAAACAGATGATTTTGGATCATACATAAAAGAATGGAAAAAACTTGATGAATTACAGATAGCAAAATATAAAAATGTGAAAGCGGAAGAATTGGGTAGTAAGTATCAAACATATATTATGAGTCATGATTTTGCCAGCGGACTAATGTTTATGGGTTTCTTCGTTGGAATTGCATTTTTAGCAATGATGGCAAGCTGCTTAATGTTTAAAGTTCTGTCGGGAGCATCAAAAGATGTAACACGTTATCAAATGCTTCATAAAATTGGTGTTCGCCGAGAGTTATTAACAAAATCGATTTATAAAGAGTTATTCTTCATATTCTTATTCCCAGCAATTGTAGGGATTACTCATATATTAGTTGGTATGAACATGTTTAGCCCTCTTGTAATCGATCCGTACTCTCGCATTTGGTTACCACTTGTTATTTTTGTAGTAATTTACTCGATGTATTACTGGATTACTGTTCAATTATTTAAAGGAATTGTACTCCCTAAAAAAGATTAATGTAATGATGTTGTTTATCCCGCATTAACGGGCAGCACGATTGGTGAGGGCTCATAATCAGTGGGGGATGAACAAACCCCACTGATTAAAGTTTCACTTTATCTTCTACTGTACCTTGTAACTACATTTTACCTTGCTGTAGAGAAACAAAAAAACATTTTTCTTATTCAATAATTCCAATTTCTAGAGCCTTTTGCACAGCTTCTTCTTTGTTGCGGACTCCTAGCTTTGTATAAGCTGTGGAAGCATAATTTCTGACCGTACCATTCGATAAATATAACCTTGATGCTATGGTAGTGTATCGAAGTCCCTTGGCTACTAGTTGCAATATTTCTATCTCCCTAGCTGTTAGCTCATAAGCGGTTGCTTTTGATTGTGGTGTCTCTTTTTGCGCATCAAACTTTTCAAATATTTTGTGAGACATTCCCTGATCAATCAGTGTCCCACCTTTGTGAATAAGTCGGATCGTATTAGCTAGCTCCAATGTTTCAATAGATTTGAGTAAAAAACCATCCGCACCGTTGCGAAGCGATTCCAACGCCTGTTCGGTATCCTGAAAAGTGGTAAAAATCAATATGCGGATATGTGGCCATTGTTGCTTAATCTTTTTGGTTGCTTCGACTCCATCCATGTGTTGCATATCTAAATCCATAAGTATAACATGAGGTTGAAGGCGCCCACACAAATCGATGGCTTCATTGCCATCCTCGGCCAAACCGACTACATTTAAATCTTCATATCTATCGAGTAGTGTCCTCAAACTTTCCCGAACAAACGGCTGGTCGTCTACAATTAACAAACGAATAAGTCCATCTTTTATTTCAGTTTGTCGCGGTATGGTACATGTAACAAGCATTCCTTCATCTGGCTTTGTATATACAGACAATTGACCTTGCAAATTCATTGCTCGTTCTTTCATCGCATTCATACCGAAGCCTTCTTGCCATTCTACATTTCCTTTTCCATTATCTTGAACTTCTAATCTCGTATATTGTTGTTCAAACTGCAATGAAACTATAATTTCAGTTCCCTGACCATGACGTACTGCATTCGTAAGGGACTCTTGTAAGCAACGAATGAACGCTATCTTCGCTTGCCGAGACAATTCATATTCCTCTCCGTATGCCCGAAAACTTACATTAACCAGAGCGTGCTCCTGAAATTCGGCTCCAAGATTTTGGAGAGATTGAATTAAGGAAGGCGATTGACAAGGAGACTCCATTTGCTCACGTCCTCGATGCTTTTACGTCCCATTTCAAGCAGAGAATCTAGCCTCTGTATACCCATTTCAGTAGCAAGTTCGGTGCGCAACGTTTCCATCCCCATAATAATAGAAGTATAAGCGTGACCAACTGTATCATGAAGCTCACTCGACAGTCTGTTTCGTTCTTCCGCCAGTGTAATGCGTTCAATCTGAGACATATATTGCTCAAGTACCGCGTTTTGTTTACGAATTGATTCATTTTGTTTATGATTGACGATTAATAAATGAAAAGCGAAGCCCATTACATATGCGAATCCATAATAGGTGACCATAATCCAATAGCTATTACTTGGCGCAACCGCATAGAAAATTCCAGTTGTTATAAAAACCGTTATTGGAGCTGTCCAATAATAGGACAAATGCTTACTATTCGCAGCAATTAGAAACACCGATATAAGAAATGTGTTGTAAGCTTCTGGAAATAATAGGGTTAAATATATACATAGTCCACCATATAGCAGTATTTCTGTGAACAAATAATATTTATAATTGAATAGTAAGGCTACCCATGGAACAGAGAAGGCAATAATTTCCCAAAGAATAATAATCCAAAGTGGTAATGTTAAACCATCCTGAAAATTTAATGTAGCTAGAATGATAGACACACTAGCAAGTAGGCGTACCCCTAACATAATCCAATCATACCAAAACCAATACCAATACTTAACCATATCTAACAAGTCCTTTACCCCCTAAATAGCCTACCATTTTACTTCCTACATAATAATTTAATCCTTCCTGCCTTATTATACTTTTTAATTTAAAACTACGATACTACTCACAGACTGCAAACTTCTATTGATTTAGTTGCCGAATCATACTACGTGTATAGCCCCCAATTTTCTTTGTCAAACCATCGACTATTCTAATACTTATGGCGGTAAATACTATACCCATAAACATTACAAAGAGTGACTTGGCAAAAGTATCTATTTGTATAAATATAATATTCATATCGATGTATCGATACAGTAGTGGTGCCAACAGGAACATAAGTGGCATTACGTAAAAAATGATTGCACTAATGAGACTGAAAATGCCAATCGTAAATTTCTGCATTAGCCAATAGACAGCACACCAAGTGCGACGATCTGTTAGCACTAATTTCACCTGAGACCAGTTCGATGTATCCATTGTTATACTTCTATCGTAAGAGTCTGTTGAAATATCTGTATAAATTTTCGTCTGTATGCGCTCGAATTGGATAAAGGGTGTGGTAGTCTGTAGTACGCGCATAATTAATGGAATCCCAACAACAGTAAATGAAAGGGTTAAACTAAATAGCAGAGCTATTAGGTAAAAACAAAAATAAAACAATCCTGTACCGAAAGTTAGCAATAAAAAATAACCATTCTGGATGAATCTTGATTTCATAAAGTTCATCGCTCCTATCTGTGTAATAACCGAATCATACTGCTTTTTTTGTCATTCTCACTAGTGTAAAAGTGTCATATGACAGTTCTAAATGATGTTAAAAAGGGGAGAGCAGCTTACTTCTGGTTAAAAAAGATGCTTTTATCCCGCTATTTACTGGGCAGTAAGACTCCCACCTCAAAATTCAGCGTTAGGTGGGGGGCGGGCTGCCGGTAAACGCACGATTGGTGAAGGCTAATAATCAGTGGGGGATGAACAAAAACCTGCTGATTAAAGTTTCACTTTATTAATCCTCACAAAACAATCCCGTTCTTACATCTGCAAGAACGGGATTGCTTTGTACTTTTATTTAATATGAGATGGACTTGTTTTTCGAATATGAAAAATAATATCAAATTGCTCAAGCAATGAAGTATCAAAATACACCGAACTGTTCGGGAGGATTTGTCCCCCTATACTTAGTAATGGTCTTTTTGCTTTAACCCATTTTTCTGCTTGTCCTTTAAGGTGACGGTTATCCAATAAAAACATTTTATATGGCACTTTTCCGAGAGTATAATTGAAACTTTTTACATCTTGTGGAATAGTGTCGGTTGTAATCTTACCTCCAGTGGAAGGATCATATAAGGTAAAATTCCCCTCCGTAGTTGAACTACCAATTGTGACATAATTATTGTCTAAACGTTCCTTCAAAAACTGCCCCGCAACATAAGGGTATAATTTCTCATCGATAATTCCTTTAGCTATATGAATATTGTGTGCCCATACCATCGTTTTACCACCAAATGTCTCTTGTGCCCACATTGCATGATCGGCCAAGTATTGTTCATGTAGTTTTATTATACTTGGATAGTCGTTAGGGAGTAGCATTGTGGTAAATTTCTCTATTGCACTTGCCGCTGCTTTCGCCCAGATGTACTCGGATGGAATTATTTCTGTGTTGGCTTGCTCATTCTCATCTTTTAGTAATCGGGCTACTCTCTCAGCGTTTGCTTTAAACTTCTCTTTTCTTTCAGGAGCAAGTTTCATATATTCCTGTATACTTCCAGTAAAAGAAGACAATTCTTTATAATTTTCTTCTACTTCTGCCAGCAAATCTGGTCGATGGAGCCTTACATAATCAATTACTTTATTAAAGCTACCTTGGTCCAATGTCTTTAAGTCGAGCCCAATAAATTGGATCTTTTTTTTATTGGATGGATCAGCATTATAATCTTTCATCCACTCAATCATGGCTATAATTTCATCAGTAGGATATAACAATTTTAAAAATTCCCTAGGGTTTCCTTTTCCTGTTTGGATATATTCATTTAGTTTTAAGCCGTTTCCCCAATCTTCTTCCATTGCAAAATTCGTAAAACCCATTTCAGTAACCAAATATTTCACAAGGCGAAACTTCATAGTAAAAATTTCAGAGCTTCCATGAGTATTCTCTCCTAATCCTACATATTGCGCGTTCCCAATCATTTTCTTAAGTGGTTTTAAATCTTCAAATGGTTTTGACGGCTCTATCGTTTTTAATGGGTTAGCCTGTGATTGTATTGATTTAACTATATTTTTTTGGACTGATTGACCTGAATTTTCGACTGCTACAGTTTGAGCGTTTCCTACTTCCGCGCATCCTGTGACTAATAAAGCTGTACTAACCATTGCAATCATTCTTTTCTTATTCATTTTTGCCCACCTCAATTGAATTATTTTTATAAACAAGATTGATTCATGTACTTGCACGAATCAATTGCCTTAATTTAATTGTTATTTATTCCATATCATATTTTCTAGTTACATATTGTCATAAGATTAATTGACACAAGTCATAGGTTAATCATTACACTTTTGTACTATCGGCTATGACAGTTTATAAATAATAATTAAATTGTTGAATCGCAAGTAAGACTAGATTATGAATTTGGGAGGGATTTTAAAGATGAATGATCTGTATGTCAAAATATTTTTATTCTAAGTTGTAGCTGTTGAAATGACAGGAAGTAAATTTGATAAACAAATGAATAAAAGGGGAAGGGCGGATTACAATGTTATTACACGCAAAATCGTTCCACAATAAAGATAAAATCCATCGTGCTAAAATAGGACTTCAACTTTTTCTAAGTATCTTAACTATTACTTCTATTATCCTAAATGTACTAGTAATGATTACTAAAAGTATGCCGCTTATTGTGGTATATATGTTTACCCCGGCATTTTCTTCTATTTTGACTCGCATAATATTGAAAGAAGGGTTTAAAGATGTATCTTTTAGTCTCGGTAACTTAAAGATATGGAAGGGGATTGGTTTTGCTCTGCTAATACCTATGATTATTTGTGGAATTACTTATTCTATCGCCTGGTTGAGCGGAATTGCGAGGTTTCAGCCCCCGCAAGGTGGTATGCTAGAACCTATTTACAATATACTTGGATTTCAGTATCTACCGATACCATTAAGTTTCATTTTTATAGTAGTATTGAGCGGAGTATTAGGTAGCTTGCTTAACTTAATTCCAGTTATGGGAGAAGAAATGGGTTGGCGAGGTTATATGCTTACAAGACTAATCGATGCAGAGTTTTCACGCCCAATCCTTATTAGCGGATTGATTTGGGCAACGTGGCATGTTCCAATTGTTATTGCTGGTCTATATGTAGAGGGAACATCGGCCCTACTTTCAGTACTTGGCATCTATTTTTGTATTGTGCCATTCAGTTATATTACAGCTTATTTACGACTTATCACAGGTAGCGTTTGGCCTTCGGTTATCATTCATACTACTTGGAATGCCATTATTCAAGGACCTTTCGCACGTGCAAGTACAGGAGATCAAACTGAGATTTGGATTGGAGAATCTGGTTTGATAACCGCTATTATTATCTTGGCTACTGCAATAATTATGTCTCGAATCGTAAATTTTACTAAATAGCATACGGATTTGTTTTAAATTCAATTAGTGTAATATGACGAGGCTGAAATAAGATGCTCCTAAAAATATTAGAAAAAATCTAGTTGAACGGACTCTTACTTAATCTTAGGCTGCTGGATATATGGAAGGCATCAAGCTAAGGGTTTAATTTATAAAAATAAACTTGATTGTCATAAAAAAATAATGTTTTTCATTTAAAGGCTATGAGATGAAATTTCATCATCTTCATCACATTAGACCTTCAGGAAATAAAAAGTTAAACGATTATACAAATACTCTAACTGAAAAAACGATAGTCCTTTTATCAAAAATGTAGAAGGACTATCGTTTATTTTTTTGACAAAATTAGGGATTGATGTTCATGAAAATGGATAATATAATTCGTATTTTACGTAAAGAGAAAAATTTCTCCCTAGAATATTAAGCTAAATATCTTGGTGTGACGGTTAATTTAAGTTTCACTTTATGACTTGTAAAGGGCTGTTCAATGCATCGTACTATTAAAAAATCTAAATTAAATCATTAAATTGCGATAAAATGTGGTCGGAAATAATGAAATTTTAGGAAAAATAAGGTACACTAGTCTATGATTTTAGTTGAAAATCGTTTGACGTTAATGCATACGGGGGAAAGATTGATGAACAACAATACAACAAATGAATCAGTTGAAGAAATTGATCAAAAACGAGTAAGATCAAAAAAACGTTATACAAATTGGAAGTTTATCGCAGCGGGTATTGGTGTAATTGCACTTCTTATTGGGGGAATGAGTTATTATCAGGCAACTCACTTCAATTCGAATGTTACAATTAATGACACAAAAGTTGGTGGTCTGAGCGCTGATCAGGCAATACAGAAATTAAAGACATCTGGACTAGCAAACAAAGTCTATGTTGATCAACAACAAATTTTAGATGAAAAAGATACAAAAACGGAACTTACGGAAAAAGATTTGCCTCAAGTTAAGAAACTATTAAAAAGTCAGTGGACATTTTTCCCTTCCTCAAAGGGAGAAAATTATTCATTACTACCAGAGAAGGCAGATCAGTATCGTAGTGAAACGATGAAAAAACTTGTAGAAGAAACGCTCATCTCTATGAATGAAAAATTAAAAGCGCCTCAAGATGCTATGGCGAAGCTAGAACAAGGGAAAATTGTTATTTCGAAAAGTGTTGAAGGAAAACAGTATGACGTTACTAGTCTACTGAAAGATTACGATAAGCAAAAATATAAAAGCGAAATTCATCTGAAGTCTGCATACATAAAACCTATTAAAGAAGACGATCCGATTGTCAAAAAAGAGGAGAAAGCACTACAGAATCTTCTTGGGCAGTCTGTTGAGTATAAAGTGCAGGATGAAGTTTATCCTTTAAAAGCGAAAGATTTAATTCAAAATGCCTCTATGTCAAAGGATATGAAAGTTACAATTGATGCGAGTGACATTAAGAAGAAAATTACTGAAATTAATAATGCCAAATCAACATTAAATAAAGATTTCTCATTTAAAACGCATTCCGGTTCAGTTATATCAGTAAAAGGGCAAGGCTACGGCTGGGCACTAGATGTTGAAAAAGAAACTAAACAAGTTCAACAAGCCTTTGAGAAAGGCGAAAAGGCGCTTTCTGCTTCTAATATTCACGGAAATGGTTGGGAGAAGGAAGGTATCGGTTATAAAACAACAGCGAATAATGGCATCGGAGACACGTATGCGGAAGTTTCAATTGCAGAGCAACAAATTTGGATTTATAAAGATGGAAAATTAGTCGTTACAACAAATGTAGTAACGGGTAAACATAGCACGGGTGAAGATACATCACCAGGTGTGTGGTACGTCCTATATAAACGAACACCATATACGCTAAGAGGTAACGCAGTAGGAAAAGCTGATTATGCGGTTAAAGTAGATTACTGGGTTCCATTCACAAATAGTGGTCAAGGATTCCACGATGCCGGCTGGCGAAAAGACTGGGGAAATAATGCTTATTTAACAGGAGGATCAGGTGGATGTGTGAACCTTCTTCCTAATGTTGCAAAAACTGTATATGATAGTTTGAACACGTATGATCCAGTTATCGTGTACTAGAAAATAGCTACGTAACAAGAAATAAACAAAGCAGGAAATCTTATCTGATGGTATATGAATAAACACCTCTTGCATTCGCATACTAAGTGTGCAAATGCAATGGAGGTGTTTTTGTTTGAATACAAGAGTGTATTGCTTATAAGAAACAAAGTAGAAAGAGATTAAGAATAAGTATTCAAATAATCAATAAAATTGACAATGAATATCATTTTCACTTAATATAGAATCGTCGCATTTAATTAGACATGAATTTTTTGTTAATATAATAGATTTCTATTAAGTTGTCATATTTACGAACTATCATTAAATATTTTAAGAATTTAAACGTAGGAAAGGGTAATATAAAATGAACTGGAAAAAAGGCGGATTATGGGTTATTATTTTTTTCGTTGTAAAAGGCACGATTTCTACACTTTTAATCGTTACAGGTGCTAAATATTTTGATTTATCATTTATGCAACTTATCTTATTAATTCTGACCTTATTAGTGATTTCTCTAATAAGTCGTAAATTGCTCTATAGACATAAACAAAACAAAAAGCAAAAAGAGCTAAATATATAATGAAGCCCCAGAGACCATTGGATTTCTGGGGTTTTATTTTGATAGTTTTTTCGCATGTATATTAATTTAACAGAATAGGTTGTCCAAAATGATAAAATCGATGATGTTTAAAATGCGTCAGTTATTTTTACATAAGGATTGTAGAGAGCCTTTGAATCAATCTTTATTCTGAAGCGACAGACACGTATAAATTATGCTCTTTTTTCAATTGGTAGTTTAAATGTAAAAGTACTGCCTTCTCCTAATTTACTTTCAACCGTAATTTCTCCTCCATGTAGTTCGACAATCCATTTTACCATCGACAATCCTAAACCTGTGTTTCCGATGTTTGAAGATGTTCGTGCTGCGTCAACTCGATAGAAGCGGTCCCATATTTTAGTAATATGTTGCTCGCTGATGCCGATGCCATTATCGGAGACTTTACCTATTATGTTGGTTTCATCACGGAATAGTTGCATATTCACAGTTCCACTCGCTTTGCTATAAGCAATCGCATTCGTTAGTAAATTCATTAATAAACGCATCATCAATGTTTGATCGGCTTTAATAAATAGGTCTTCCTCTATATTAGTTGTTATTTCAATCGAATTTTCTTGAACCATTAATGAAAGTTCTTCTACAACGATTTCCGTTAATTCACTCATATTGATACATTCAAATTGGAAAGTATTATGATTTCCTTGGTCAGCTCTTGCTAATAATAAGAGTTGTGAGATTAGAGCGGACATTTTACGTGATTGCTTTAAAATTACTTCTAACGATTCTTCCATTTCTTTCGGGTTATTCCTCTGCGATAAAGCGTATTCGCATTGTGAAATAATAACAGATGTTGGCGTTCTTAATTCATGAGATGCGTCAGATGTAAATTGTTTTTCACTTTCGAATGATGTCTCCAATCGCTCAAACATTTTGTCAAAGGTTTGTGCTAAATGATACATTTCGTCTTTCGGTGAACCTTGTAAATTAATTCTCTTCGAAAGGTCTTTACCATCACCAATTTTACTGGCTGAATCACTCATTTGTTGCACAGGTCGAAACGCCCTTTGCGTAATAAAATATCCTCCGAATGCCGCAATAAGAATAAGTAATGGGAATGAGATGATTGTTACCACGATAAGCGTATTCATCGTTGAGGATAATTGGTTCATAGTCATTATTCCACGAACCCAGACTTGCTCATCGCCGCCTGCATTATGGAGAAAATCATATACTATCCATTCTTTATTGCCGTCTTTAATGGTTTGTATTTCATCGGATTTAAGCGATATCTTTTTATTAAAGCTTGTTGGACTATGTCCTACCAACAGCTCACCTTGTTTACTATAAATGCTTATATTTACTCCATCTTCTAAGGTTTCAAAATCATCGTCAATCTTTAACTGCCCATGCTTATATTCGATATCTTCCATGCTTTCTTTTACTGTGCTCTTTAATTGATCTTTCATATTAAAAAGCAAAACTTTATCTGAAGAAGTTAAAATAAAAGCTAACACGAGTGCCATAATAATTACAATTAGCCCCGTATACCACAGGGTCACTCTCATTTTTATTGATAGTCTTTTCATGATTCTACTCGCAATACGTAACCAGTTCCTCGTACTGTATGAATTAACTTCGTTTCAAACTGGCTATCAATTTTTTTACGAAGATAGCGGACGTAAACATCAATAATATTCGATCCGCCGTCATAGTCGTAATTCCACACATGTTGCTCAATTTTATCTCGTTTCAGCACAACTTCTTTATTACGAATCATATATTCTAAAATAGCAAATTCTTTACTGGAAAGAGTGATAACTTGGTCTCCTCGTGTTACTTTATGCATATTGCAATCTACCACTAGGTCAGCGATTTCAAATACATTAGATGTATTTCCTGTTTTTCTTCGCATTAACACTCGAATTCTTGCTAACAGTTCATCAAAAGCAAACGGCTTTACTAAATAATCATCTGCACCTAAGTCGAGTCCTGTTACACGATCATCAATTGTATCTTTAGCTGTAAGAAGCAAGACAGGAGTTGCATTATTGTCCGCGCGTAATCTTTGTAATACGTGTAAACCATCTATTCCGGGAATCATAATGTCAAGGACAATCAAATCGTAGGTAGCCATGTTTATATAATCCAGGGCATCTTCTCCATTCCCACATGCATCGACACTATAATGTTCTGCATTTAATCGTTTCACCAATATATTTTGTAAGTCTTGTTCATCTTCGACGATAAGAACTCGCATTAACATTCTCCTTTTCTTCTTATTAATATGTATCACTATAATTCCAAAACATTAAAGAAAGATTAGAAACTAGTTAATTATATCATTTTATCCCGCATTAACGGGCAGTAAGACTCCTCCCTCAAAATTCGGTGAATGCGAGGGAGGTAGGGATTAACTGCCTGTAAAAGCCTTCACTTTATTTTTTTGTACATTAATCTTCCTTTAATGTTTGTTGAGTAATATAAAGGCAAGGATAAGGTGCACATGTAAAGGGAGGAAAACAGAATGGGAAAATGGATGCTGATTGGAGCAATGTCCTGTTTATTCTTAACAGCTTGTTCTACTCAAGTTGATAACAATACAGAAGTACAACAACTGAAATTGGAAAATGATAAATTACAAAAAGAAGTCGCTCAACTACAACAAGAACCAAACAAAACACAAGCTGTTACAAATGATAAGAAACAAATACAAGATTTCAAAAACGAAGTCTCATCTATTGTAGAAAAGGCAAATAACACGAAACCAGTTGGAGCAAAAGAAGATAACTTAAATACGTACTTAGCAGCAAAAAAAGAAATTGACCAATTGGATGACAAGATAGATCTATCTGATAATCAGCTAGAAGCAGATTATCACGCTGGAACGATAACTGTTGAGCAATATCAAACGCAAGAAAAAGAACACGATATACTGGAAGATCAATTAGAGCAAGCAGAAAATGCACTTGAAGCAAGATTTGGAATAGATGATTAATCATTAAGGAGTGGATGAAAATGTTAAAATATAAAAAGAAAATAATGATAAGTGTAATTGCTATTTTAGTAAGTGGTATTGCTATTATTAGTGGATATTATGGCATGGGTTACAATTATGCAAAAAAGAATGAAAACTACACAGAGAAACAAGTTCGTGAAATTTCTTTAGCTCATACAAATGGAGAAATTATTAATGTGAAAAAAGAATTCGAATTAGAAGATGACAACTTAGCACAATCAAAATTTGAATATGAAGTGGAAATCAAGACACCTGATAATCTGTTAAATATTTTAAAAGTTAGTGCTAGAACAGGTACAATAGAACTCAATAATGAAGATTAAATAAATATCGCGTATTTGAAAAAACTCCGAACAAAATTTGTTAGGAGTTTTTTCATGTTTATACTTTACTATTTTGAAATGTGGAAAATCTTCATACTTCTACAATCTATATAAATGACTCAAGCTTCGCATCTTTTGAATGCCCTGAAGTGCTAAACCTAAGCAAAATAATGAACTATCCTATAGAAGAAAGTTGAGGGAGCTAATCGCATATGTTTTATTGAAAGGATGTGATTGAATTATGGAACGGCCAAATTGGGGAATTGGAGGATTAGTATTCGTTGGCTGTATGTTTCTTGGTGGAGGAGTGGGATCTATGTTAGGTAATGCCCAAACTGGATGGCTAATAGGAATGGGCATTGGATTTCTTGGGATGGCTTTAACGAGACTGTTCAGAAAATAATGTAACTGAGATTCTTCTTTTGGTAAATAAGGAAATATGTAAGTAATTCATGGCATAAGAGTTCTATAAATTATAGTTAGAATTTTCTCTTTTGTATTTGTCTTTTCTAAATTTCTCCATACATAGATAAGATTCTCAAGTCGGAGGATAGCACCTTAGGGTGTCTTTTTTATGCTTTTTAAAAATGTCTTATCATATAATAGCTGAGTTTTGCTTTCAGTCTCCGATGCCCATTAAACATAAAATGAAAATTCTGCACCATTTAAACTCTGATAACAATTCATACGATCAAGAATAATTGAGCTAATAGCTCTCGGTAGATTGTCATCATTTTTTTATAATACATTAGATTCATTACCGTTTCAGACCTATGTATTCATTCATAACCTAACAGTAAAAGGGGGAATGATTAAAGGTATGGCGTTTAATGATGAATTAATTTGTCAACAGTTTGCAAGAATCATAGGTGGACAAGAAGGATTCGCCGGTGGGAAATGCGTGGCAACAATAAACAGGGATGAAATACGAGCAACAATCTTAGGAAAACGTTTTAGAGTAACAACTTCCTTTTCATTCGAATCACGAGACAATAAAACTGGACGGGCATTATGCCTAGGCCGAGTAGCACTCTTACAAAAAGAAGTCACTGAATTTGTGGCGACAATTATTAAACAAGGAATAATCGTTTCGTCTATACACAATGAGTGGTTATGTGATGATCCAAATTTGATTTACGTTAATATCGAAGACGTTGATGATCCACTAAATTTTGCAAGAAAAGTGAGAAGAGCATTGTGCAATTAACTAAGTTTTTTAGTTAAATGAGTGATTACGTTAAATAGAAGATTTCAGCGTGTTGAATGTTATATTTGTAAAATAGATTTAAGTGGATGGTTTTATAAAACGAAAGAAGGTGTTTCATATTTGGAATGCCTTTTCTTTATGTTTTCGTTGCTAATGTGGGTGGTTAACTGATTATATGCTGTTCATCTTGTAACAGCAAGAACTGGACGAGGTATCTTTAAAGGTGTTTGACTATTTGTAGATACCATATTTTATCAAATGTTATTAGCATATCATAAAATGATAAGGGAGAAATCGTCAGAGAGATACGTCAAATTAGTCATTCCTTCTATAATCTAAGGAGGCGATTTTGTTTTTGAAAAATAATAGGTAAATCATTTGACAATTAAAATAATCTACTTTAATATATGTGCCATAGCATATATGTGGTGAAAAAATACATTCATTGTGAATGATTGACTGGTATGCTGTATCCTTTTATATCTTAATTTATAGAGGTGATATATGAACTTACATGATTTAATAGGCTATCTTGTTCACCGTACTGATGTGAAAATGACCAATTATTTTACGAAGAAATTAAAGCCGTATGGAGTTACGCCAGAGCAGTGGGGGATTATTAGTGTTCTTTGTAGCCAAAGGAGCACTACTCAAAAAGAGTTGGCGGAAGCTATTGATAAAGATCAAACTACTGTTGTTAGAATGATACAGTCAATGGAGAGAAAAGGGATTGTAAAGAAGGCTTTGAATGACCAAGATAGGCGTTCACATAACCTTTTTTTAACTGAAAAAGGTGACGAATTAAAGAAAACAATCTTGCCTGTAGTGAAAGACGCTCACCATTTTGTTACGAGTAATTTGAGCGAGGAAGAAATTAAAGTATTACAATCGTTATTAAACAAATTGTATGATACACACTATTAATATTTGTTCCTTATTGATGCTATGCTATTCATAAGGAACAAACTTTGTTTTAGGTATTATATGTGCTATAGCATATAATTTTTGTTTGTTTGGACGAATGGAAAGATAACTTTATTTTGTATCATATCTGATTCAGGTTAACTTTTTTGCCTAGTACCAGTCAAATTCCTGTATTATATATGCTATAGCATATAATTTCAGCCCTTTAATATGGAAAAGGGTAATGTAAATGGAAGCGACTTCCATACTGGTAATCTCAGGAAATAGGGTAAAGGTAGTGACTACTACCTGAACAATACTGAGTTTTTATCAAATAATAAGAAAGGTGTGATTACTATTTTAATTTTCATCAATATTGTAAAAGTAGTGTTGTTTCTGTTCTTTTTAATGACAGGAACGAAAATTATATCCGGGAAAATGGCAGATGAGTTCAAACGATTTGGTTTACCTTCGTTTTTTAATTTCTTAACTGGAGCTTTTGAGATTGTAGGAGCGATTGGAATGTTGATAGGAATCTGGATTCCAGTAATAGCTTTATGGGCAGGATTGTTATTAGCTGGTACGATGCTTGCAGCCGCATTCACTCTAATTGTATTAGCGAGAGATCCCTTTAAGAAAGCGATACCTGCACTTGTTTTGTTTGTCCTTAGTTTAGGGATAAGTTTGTATCACATTTTTTAAAAATAACCGAAAACTATTAAACTTTCACTTTATGCGTTCAAGTTACTATCGTTTTGTGATTATGTTACAAATAGGGGGATTCTCCAATTAGTGCTTGAATAATAATAGCAATATGGATTTAGACATTACTATCATTCGAATCATGATCAGTAAAAGAATGGGAAGAATTTTATATTAAAAATAGGAGTGAGTGAAAATGGCATATTTATTACAAGTTGATTTTCCGTTTGAAGGTCCTTTTGGTGAAGAAATGGAAAAAGGATTTTGGGATTTAGCAAATAGTATTAACGAAGAAGAAGGATTCCACTGGAAAATATGGACTGAGAATGAAGAAACAAAAGAAGCTGGAGGCATTTATGTATTTGAAGAAAAACAAGATGCTGAAAAATACGCGGAAATGCACAAGAGCAGACTTGAAGCAGCTGGTGTTAAAGATATTAGAGTAAGAATTTTTAACATCAATGAAAATTTAACTAAATTGAATCGTGGTTATATTAAATAATTCCGACAGTCGGAGCAAGTGTAAAAAGGAGGGGGATAATCCCCTTCTTTTTTTAATTCTTAAATTGATGGTGAGGGGACTCGCATAAAAAATAATCAATTATAAAAGTAATTTTGAACGTAAGGAATTTGTAAGGAAGAGGTAAGAAAAAAGAGATTTTCCTTGTGTAAGATGAAAATGTAAAGAAGAGTGAGAGGAGAAAAATACTATATATTTCTATAAAAAACAAATCAATTAATAAGACTTGTTTGGAGGAAAAGAGACATTACAGATTCAATGTCGTCCTTTTGCAGTGGGGTAAGAAGAAAGCTGTGTGATTAGTTCCAAACAGCAAATAACCATTTATACAATATGAATAGGGGAGAGGAATATTTTGATGAAAAAGCATCGCCAAATTACATGTACAGGTTTAGCCCTTTTAATAACTGGAGGTTCCCTGTTTTATACAACTCCAACCTCAAGTGTAAAAGCGGAGTCCATTCAAAATGTATCTAGTTCGTTACAAACAAGCACCCAAAGAGATCATAATTCCGTCAAAGAGGCAATGCGGGATACATTGAAACTAGGATATCCAGGGATACTTGCTAAAACTTCTGAGAGTGGAAAAACATGGAGTTATGCGGCTGGTGTAGCTGATCTGAGTACCAAGAAACCAATGAAAACAGATTTTCGATTTCGAATTGGCAGCGTGACAAAGACGTTCACTGCAACAGTTATACTTCAATTAGCAGGAGAAAACCGCTTAAATCTAGACGATTCTATTGAAAAATGGATACCTGGTGTCATTCAAGGAAATGGATATGATGATAAACAGATTACTATCCGGCAATTATTGAATCACACAAGTGGTATCGCTAATTACACAAGGTCAAAGGATTTTAATATGATGGATACAAAAAAATCTTATACTGCTGAAGGATTAGTAAAGATGGGAATATCCATGCCTCCAGATTTTGCTCCAGGAAAGAGCTGGTCGTATTCAAATACAGGATATGTATTACTAGGAATTCTTATTGAAAAAGTAACTGGGAACAGCTATGCGGAAGAGATTGAAAATCGAATTATTGAACCACTTGAATTAGCGAATACATTCTTACCTGGAAATTCAAGCGTCATTCCAGGAACCAAGCATGCCCGTGGATATATCCAATTAGACGGAGCAAGTGAGCCGAAAGATGTTACTTATTATAACCCAAGTATGGGGAGCTCAGCCGGAGATATGATTTCTACAGCTGATGATTTAAACAAATTCTTTTCTTATTTACTTGGGGGCAAATTATTGAAAGAACAGCAACTAAAGCAAATGCTTACAACAGTCCCTACAGGAACAGATGAACTTGGCGATTCCGGGCTTGGAATTTTCAAAATGAAGCTTTCAAACGGTGTATCGATATGGTGGCATGGAGGAACCATTCCTGGCTTTTTAACTTTTGCTGGAGGCACACTTGGAGGCAAGCATACATTGGCAGTCAATTTGAACAGCCTTAAAGCTGATACTCCTGATCCTTTTAAAAATATTTTACTTGCTGAATTTAGCAAGTAGTCTAAAAGTAAAAACGGGTAAAATTTATCATAGTTTCATAGTTTCATAGTTACACAAATGAATGATGAAAACGATCAATTATTTAAGGAGGTAATTTCGTGATGAAAAATAAGCTAACTGGTGTGTTAGCCACTGCATTAGCGGTAACTATGATTCTACCAACAGGAGCGAAAGCATTTTCTGAAAGTAAGACTACTGTTGTAACTGGTGAAGAAGTAGCTAGTCAGGAACTGAAGAAGATTGCAGCAGAGAAAGCGGAGCTACTTACGAAGTCCCATGGGGCAGCTAGCGTGCAGTATGCACTAATTGATAATGGAAAACTTATTTTGTCTGGTCAGGCTGGCAAGAACGATATGGAAGGGGAAAAGCCGCTAACCAAAGATACTTTATACGGGATTGGTTCAGTTAGTAAAATGTATGCAACAGCGGCTGTAATGAAATTGGTCGATGAAGGAAAAGTCGATTTGGATGCTCCTGTTGTCCGCTATGTTCCTGATTTTAAGATGAAGGACGGTCGATACAAACGTATTACACCGCGTATGTTATTGAATCACTCCTCTGGATTGCAAGGTTCTACGTTAGGTAATGCATTTTTATTTAACGATAATGATACCTATGCCCATGATACCTTGTTACAGCAATTGTCAAATCAAAACTTGAAGGCGGATCCTGGTGCTTTCTCGGTATACTGTAACGATGGTTTTACGCTGGCCGAAATTTTGGTGGAAAGAGTTAGTGGTATGAGCTTTACTGAATTTCTACATCAAAACTTTACAGAGCCTTTAAAGATGAATCATACGAAAACGCCGCAGGACAAATGGAGGGATGAAAATCGGGCTGGACTATATTACCCGGCGTACCAAGGGCAACTTCCAATTGAATCGGTGAATGTTATTGGTACGGGCGGTATATCTTCCACGGCAGAAGATATGGTGCGATTCTCACAACTATTTATGGGACAGGGAAAAGGAATCCTCTCTGATAAGGTAGTTAAGGCAATGGAGCAAGAGGAATATAAAAAAGGAATGTGGCCGGGGGCTGGCGAGAATATTTTTAACTATGGTCTTGGCTGGGATAGTGTGAAACTATACCCATTCAGTGAATATGGGATCAAAGCTTTGGCTAAGGGCGGCGATACGGCATTGCAACATGCTATATTAGTCGTGCTTCCGGAACAGAAAATAGCAGCGGCTGTATTGACATCTGGTGGACGGAGCTCTACAAATCAGCTAATGGCAACTGAATTGCTGCTCGCTACGCTTAAAGAAAAAGGTACTATTAAGGAAATCAAGCCGAACAAATCCTTTGGTAAGCCGGTCAAAGTCAAAATGCCTCAAGGCGTAGCAAAGAAAGCAGGATTTTATGGCAATAGCGAAACTCATTTCAAAATTGAAATTACGAAGAACGGTGAACTATTCTTACCATCTAATCCAGAAGAAAAATATGTATATACTGCTGATGGAAGCTTTATTAATGAGGGGGGTACTTCCAAGCTCAACTTCGTAACCGAGAAGAATGGAAGAACTTATTTGAAGGAGAGCGCATATAAATCTTATCCAGGTTTAGGGCAAAGTGTGATGACCCACTATTTAGCTGAGAAACTAGAAGACAACGTGCTTTCGAAGAAAACCGCTGCTGCATGGGTAAAGAGGGAAGGTGTCAAGTTTTATCGTGTAAACGAGAAATTTAGTTCTATTCAATATCTTGTTCAGTCGAAACATCTTAGTACTCAAATTACTCGCAAGGAAGGCCCAGCAGGCTATTGGGATGGCAGAAAAATTACAGGTCCGAACACCGCGGTGCATCAGATCCAAGTACCCGTGATGAATGGTCGTGATACGACGGAAACGCATTTCTATACAGAAGGCGGCAATGAATATATGGAGATGGCTGGATTGTTATACGTAAGTGAATCTAATGTAAAACCAATTGATGTAGGCCAATCATCCAAAGTTACGCTGGGAGCAAATGGACATGCGAAATGGTTTACAATTCCACAAGCGGCAACAGACAAAAGGATGACCGTGACGCTGCCATCAAATGGTTCATTTGCGGTGTATGATGAGAAGGGAGTTTGCGTCAACTTCACCATTGTGAGTGGCAATAACAAGGTGGAACTTCCGAAGAACGGAACAATCGTATTCGCTGGGGCACCGAAATCGGAATTTGCAATCTCGGTGAACTAGCTATAATTTAAGATGATCTTAAACAAAACCAGTAAGGTACAGAAAAGATGTATTACTGGTTTTGTTTGTATTTATGCATTCTCAATGAAAAAGCTTGAATAATATCACTCTCAAGCACTATAAAAACATCAAAACTAGAAAATTAGTATCTCTAGAAGATGTACAGTTTTTTGGGAGTTGAATAATTTTAACAGCGTAGAGAGATTAAATTTCTACTCTTTTTGGGGTACGACCTCATACCCATCAAGCTAACCAAGTAAATTACTAGATACGAAATGACCTTTGTTTCAAAACTAGCAAGTGATAAAAAATTAGGCATGCTAAAGAAGCCTATTAAAACGTAATTTTTTCGCTAGGCAGCTTGTCTTTGCTTCACCGTCGTTTTATACACAATCCCTAGAATATCAAAGACCGTCATCTTCTTATACCTATGACATTTACGACCGTTTTTTTGAGCAGCTGATAAAGGGGATGCAGAATTTTTAAAAGTTTTTCTGTGCCAACGGCTATCGCTTGAAACAGTAAAGGAAAGTAATCTTTAATCATATAAATCGCTTTGTATTCACTCAGCTCCTGTTTTTTCTTTTCAAGTAGAAACTGTCGCATTTGAAATATCGTAGAAGAACAGAGGAGAATGCCGATGAGCTGTCCATATAAATGGCACTCTAGGCGTTCTCTTTTTATATTTTTACATTCATCAATTCCAAAGAATGACTTCCACGTTTTAAACAAAATTTCAATCTGCCAACGAAGTGAATATAATGAATGCACGTAGTTCGTCGGTACTTCTTCTAGCAACGTGTTCGTGATATATACATTCATGTCCATTAAACGTTTACTTTTATCCTTCATGATAATGCCTTTCTTCTTTTCACGTATAGCCTGGTTTTTCAGACGTGTTTGCGTTTGATCATCGGTTAAACGATGGATAATAACACGTGCTGGAAGTTTCTGATTTTGGCCAATGTATGCCTCGGGGATTTCTATCGTTTCACCAGGGATTAGACCAGACATCATTTGTGTCATATCAAGCTGGATGTATTCTGTTTGCTTTTTTAATGTACCATTGTTGAAGTATTCTGGTTCAGGGTTCTTGATATAAATGCGTGTATTCAACATATAGATACAAAGTTAGCGTGAATTTCTTTAGTTGGTCACTTAGCCATAAACTAGGTATAGAAATTCCAAAATACCTGTAATTGCTATTCGTCTAATGAATATTTTGCCTAACCATTTTTCAGATAAAATAGGTCCAAGTGGGTATGTGATAGGCCACATTGTGTTTATATTCGTCTAATTAAACTACCCTATTTCTTCTGTAAGCTACCTCTGCTAAAAAATGATCCCTCCCTCATAAACAGAAAATACTTTTTATGAGGAGTATTTATTCAATTTAAGTTTATAAAAATTGAATGAAGGCGATGCAAGTACTCATTTATTTAGAATAAGAGTAAAGATGATGCTTTATTTGTTCAATAAAATATTGATGGTGTATATTATCGTTAGATACTCGACTTGCCATAATAGCTCCCTCCATTGAAGATGCAAGAAAAGAAGCGAGCGATATAATGTCTATATCTTCTTTAAGTTCTTGTTTCTCTATTCCTTCCTTTATGAGAGAGGCCATTAACATTACTGTATCATCATAACCTTTTGCTGCTGCTTTTTGTAATTCTGGAAATACTCCAGTACTTTCAATTGCGCTATTAAGTAATGGACAGCCTCCAGCAATTGGAGGATTATTAGCTGCATCTTGATATATAAGGAAAATTGCAAGGATTTTATCGATTGCTGTCTTTTTATTTTCCATTTCTTTATGAAAATGCCCCCACATAATCTCACCACTTTTGTCGTAGGCAGCAAGCACAATTTCTTCTTTATTTTTGAATCTACGATAAATAGCTCCTTTAGATAGTTCAGTAGCTGTCATTATATCCTGAATGGATGTGTAAGTTATCCCATTAGTATTAAATAAATATAAAGATGTTTCAATGATCTTTTCTTTTACCTTATCGACTTTAGTCATGCTTTGTGGTCCTCCTAATAAAAAGAACTTAATATTTAGGGTGATTTTCACTATAATTTTTTTGAATTTTTATTGTAAGTATAAATAAGTTTGAAGCAAAATTATCATATCAATCCCTATCTTATAGGAACCTAAAACAATACAGTTTGAGATTCATTAAATTATATATTCTTTATCATATGAAAGAATTTTCTGTCAATAATAATTGACCAGTTGGTTAATTCAGTCATGTTATACAACTAATTTCACCTAAAATCATAGAAAAAGTAAAAATATATAGTTAATTTTAATGTATAGACATTTAACTATTATATATAATTTTTATTAATATGTTTATCTAAAGTGAGCGAGCTACTCACACCTTCATTTCATTCTATAAAAGAGTAATCAGTAATCATTAATGATTACTGGAATTTGATTGTAAATAAGCAACTGAGATATAATTACATTTAGTTTTTACTATGTTAATAATTTGTAGAAAGGGTTTAAAAAACTAGAAACTTATAGTATCATTAGAATCCGAACCGAACCGTTCGGTTCGAGGAATTATTTATATATATATTAAAATGGAGGATATTTAATGAAAAAATTATTTGAAAAGTCACCAGCCGGTGTAATACTTAGCTTTTTTGCAGTAATTATGGTACTTACAATCGTAGTAGATTCAGTTTTCTCGATTATATTTACTGATGATAATGTAGCGCAATTAGTAGCGCGTTTTGTTCTAATTGTAATTATGTTGCTAGTTAATGTGACAGTATTCAAACTGAAATTTGGAAATATGATGAATCGAATTGGATTAGGCCTTCTGTTATTACTTCCAGGATTAAGTTATGTTGTACTAAATTTAATAGGTGTTGAATTTGATAATTTAATGAAAGCAAGTATGCAAGCTTATCTAATAGCGGTAGTATCTACAATTGCTGCTGTTTCATATGAAGAGATTCTATTACGTGGGCTTCTATTAAATGGATTGTTAAAAGCTTGGAGCCAGAAAAAGAACGGTATTTTGTTAGCTGTTATATGGTCAAGTGTGCTCTTCTCATTAGTGCATGCTATAAACTTACTTTCTGGCGCACCTTTAGATGCAACTTTATTACAGCTTATTTATACAACAGCAATGGGCTTCCTCTTCGCGGCTGTGTATTTAAGAACAAACAATCTATTAATACCAATTATCGGTCACTTCGTGATAAATTTCAGTGGTGTATTACAAGATATGGGCATCGATCCAGAGAAAGTTACGGGTCATGTTAGCGCAGGAGATGATGTTAGAAAGGCTCTTATTGCTATTGCGGTGGCATCAGGCATCGTTTTTGTATTTGCGATGATTTATTTACGCAAGATGAAACTTGCTGAAGTTAATGATTTAAACTTAAATATAAAGTAAGATTAGAACCTTTAGTTAATCATAAAGATATTAAAAGTAATTTATACATATAAAACTGAATTTTATATTGTAGAAAATAAATAAGACAAGAAAACTGAGAAAATATTATATAAGCAAAAAAGAATCCATTTTGATTAAAATGGATTCTTTTTTAAATAGAGGTAAAGCCCATCGCTATCAAGCTAAGAAAGGTAAATACCCTCAGAACGAAATTTTGTTTTAACTTGTAGCAAAAAAGCTCATTTTTTCGTTTTGGGGTAATTCTGAATTCTTAAGTTGATGGGCATGTGGTACGACCTCAATTAAGAAGGTTTCTTCAATTAATAGAAATGTATGTACATACACATTATATTTTTATTCCATAAATTTTAAAATTTTGTTCACGATAGTTTGATATTGTAAAAAAAGAAAATATGTGGAACGACATCACTTTGTTTTTATACAGCTTTGTAATTAAACTATAATATTGTATTTTTTCTTCATTATTGAAATTAGTAATAATAAAATGTATTATTGAAAAGCACAATTTATAATTCAAGTAATCAAGCATATGTACCCATAATAATTTGAACATTCAGAAATTGTAATATTGTCTAAAAACGAGGTGAGATTCATAGAAACAGTACATATTAAGTGGTATGGCATGTATAGTATAAATGACTTTTATAATAGGGAAGAAGCTTCTAAGAAGGGGATATTTGCAATCTCTAGAGTATATGCTAAGAATGTAACATTGCTCTATATAGGACAAACTAAAAGAAGCTTTATACAAAAGATAAGAGAACTTAATAAAGAGTGGGCTTTTGATGAGAGCGAATTAAAGATTACATTAGGAATAATAGAATTTCCTAGTGGTGAACTTTACTCTGAAAAGAAGGTAAAAGAGATAAAATCTCTTTTGATTTTACGACATACCCCATTAGAAAACGAAACATCTTTATTATACTATAGAGGGAAATTTAATTTTAAAATTATTAATAAGGGAAGAAGAGGTTTAATTGTTAAAAAGCTTTCTACAGGAAATCTAATGTGGACGTAATTGGAATCACCTTTGAATAAAATTGAAGGTTTCTTAAGTGCAGAAGCTTATCAATTTTTAATGTATTAAACTATTTTGAATAACATATGTCAGATACTTGAAAAAACACAAATTTTATTATGATATGAAATCCTGTATGGAAAGTGTAGTTTATTTCTATTGTTTAATAAAAATATTAAGAATTTTAGGGATAATACATAAAGAGTAGAGGAGAAAGTAAACACGGAGGTTTGAAGAATGGGACAAGTAAGCAGATTTCAAGAAAAACAACAGAATCGTCGTCAAAAGGCAATTTTTAATATTGCATTTACTTTGGTATTAGTGACAGTTGGTATAGTGACATACCAATTGTTTACCCCTTCTAATACATCAACGAAAGCAATTGCTCAAGAAAAGAAAGTAACAAAGATAGAAGAGAAGAAAACTGAAGATAAAGAAACAGCAAAG
>NZ_JAKUEU010000044.1:0-44223 GCF_022663075.1 Bacillus cereus group sp. BfR-BA-01441 | reverse complement strand
ATGTTTTTGGTTATATTCAATTACTTTTTCTCTTATGTAATCACTATCTTCTTGGACCCATTGTTTTACTATTTTCATTTTAATTATCACGCTCCTTTTAAAGTATCTATTCAATTTAATAATCGTAATATCCTGTCTAACTTAATAGTCGTAGTGCACTGTTTCATTTCACTAAAATTTTAAAAAACCGTACTACATTTTATCTGTAGTATGGCTTTTTACCGCGTTTGATTCTTTTTAATTCAAGTTTCAACATATTAGTACAATAATTCAATTGTATCACTGCGAAAAAGAATGAACATTCCTAAACCAATTAGAACAATTGGAACAATAATATGACAATTGTTCTCAAGTACTTTAACTAGAATAGGAGTTC
Organism: Bacillus cereus group sp. BfR-BA-01441; assembly: GCF_022663075.1. NCBI lineage: Bacteria > Bacillati > Bacillota > Bacilli > Caryophanales > Bacillaceae > Bacillus > Bacillus cereus group sp. BfR-BA-01441. Next base: position 43,847 of record NZ_JAKUEU010000044.1, on the reverse strand, counting down.
TTATCAATTTGTAGCTAATAAAACACCATATCGCTATCATGGAAAAAAGATTATTAATGTAACGATATTTGCTTCCAAGGATTGACTAGCGAACATTGGTATATAAATTGAGATATTGTCAGCTCCATTAGCCAATGTAATCGTAGCTACTTTAAATAATGACTCAGAAGTGTTATCAATGACTTCATTACTTTTGTTAGAACGAATCGAGGCTTCTCAAATCATTTCATTTTAAATTAAATAACTCTATTCTCTCTATACTAAAAAGAGCCCTATATTAGGACTCTTTTTAGTATTACGCCACTTTCCGATGTAAATGTTTTAGTTCCTTTTTCTTCTCTGCATTTGGTGGACGGATTAATATTGAAATAATGAAGGAAATAACACTTAAAACACCGATTATAATGAAAGTTGGTTGAAATCCCCCGAGTATCGCTCCAATAAATGATCCTGCAAGCGCACCAAATCCAAAACCTTGGTAGACAATCCCGTAATTTGTACTATGGTTTTTTAATCCAAAGAAATCTCCGACAATAGCTGGGAATATAGTTATATTACCGCCGAAGCAAAAGGCGACACTTGCTACACAAGCAAAATAGATTCCGTAATTTAGCGGAATAAAACTTAAAGTAAAGACTGACAAACCTATAATAATAAACGTTGCAGAGACAATTTTCATTCGGCCGATTTTATCTGATAACGTCCCAAGAATGATTCTACCTACTGTATTAAAGATCGCAATCATAGCAACGGCGTTTGCAGCGGTTGCTGCGCTAAGTCCAACGAGTTGTACACCGATATCTTTTACCATACTGATTAAATACAAACCACCCATACACGAGGTGAATAACATAAAAAATAGCAGATATACTTGTTTCGTTCGCATCATTTCACGCGGAGTATAGTCATTGTGTAATGTTTCAGTTACAGCATTACTTACAATTGCCTCACGTAAGAAGAACGATCCGATTAACACTAAAAGTAACACGATAATACCCCAATATAAGAATGCTTGTGATACACCAAGGTTATCGATAAGATTTCCGTTTATATATCTAAAGATTAAGCTGCCCATTCCATACGCTGATACAGATATACCTGAAATAAGCCCTTTCCGATTTGGAAACCATTTAATTAAATTAGATAGTGATGTAATATAAGCTGTTCCATCCGCATAACCAACAACGACACCAGCTAATAAATATAATAGTGGTAAGGAAGAAACTTGTGAACTAAGTATTAAGCCGAGTCCTAAAACAATTCCTGCAGTAGCAATAAGTTTCCGAAGTCCTAATTTTTTCTGTAACTTTGCTGCAAATAAAGTTGAGAATGATAAAGAAAAACTTGTTATAGAGAAAGTTATCGCTACTGCATTAAGATTCCATCCAAACTTACTTACAAGGGGTTGATTAAATAAACTCCATGTATAAATTGTTCCAAGTCCAATTTGAACAATGATTGTACCTAGAACAATTAGTAACGGATTTATAGAAGTTTGTTTCATACTAACTGTCCCCTTCTTTTATCTTGACATGAATTTTCACAGTTAGTATATCCATCATAAATTGCAAGATACTGTACGGAAAATGGTAATTAAGTTCATATACACAAAAAGACACTTCATAAAGAAGTGCCTTTTGCAGGTTATATCAGATGTTTCTAAAGAAAGCTTTGTTAAGATAAGCCATTTTCAAATGCTTATGTATATATGTTATCAAATAATTTCTTATATGTGATGAGACTTAAGACGTATTTTTCATTCATCATATAGTCGGATGAAAAATTAATATTCGATTTCATCAAAATCCTTCGGCTGCGGTACAGTTTGCATATTAGCTGCATCTTTAGGATCGCTATAAATCGCATTTTGCTCTGTATTTACATCTTTTATATTTTGTTTTTTATTTTTGTTCACTTTATCTTTCACTTTCAATCACTCCTTTTTGTTATAGGAGTAATTATGCCCTATTACCGTTACTAAATGTATCAGCGACTAAATTACTAAATTCACGTAGATAATATAAGTAATTATCACCGCCGTAGTTATATCTTTTGTTATACATTTTTGCAACAACTACATTATATTCAGGTATTACTAAAATGGTCGGTCCAGTAATCCCTAATATTTGATACGACCCTTTTGGAACACGTTCACCAAGTTCGCTTAATTGCGCAGGCTCATTTTGGATGAACCAAAACAATCCATTTTGTGGTAGCTCTTTGTTTATATATGTTGGACTCTGCAAACTCGTAGCGATTTTTATAACTTCTTTTGGAACAATTTGTTTACCATCTATCCCACCTTGATTTAAATGAAGATTGCCCCACTGCGCAAATTCTCTAGCTGAGACAAACAAATTTTTTTCAGTACCGTCATCTACCGTACCAATTTCACTAATTGCGTCTTCATTTGGATTATTAACAACGTCAACTAAATTTTCATCTCGCTGAACTCTCCAACCTGTTTCTTGAAAATTAGCAGGCTTAAACACACGCTCCTTTAACAATTCAGGAAAACTTTTGTTATATAGCTGATAAATAAGACGTGTCATCATTCTTACATTAATATCTCTATACGCCCATGATTGTCCCGGTGCAAATTCACGAAAAATTGTCCTGTCATTCGTTTCTTCTAATCCGTGCGAATGTGTTACTAAATGTCTTATCGTCGTTTTACTAAGCAATGCAGGATCAAAGTCTTTAAAATATTTTATCGCTTCATCATCAATAGAGTTTATTTTCCCCTCATAAAGCGCATACGCTATCATTAATCCTAAATAACTTTTTCTAGCAGAAGCAACGTTAAATTGTGAAGATGCTGTTACTCTCTTGGTTGTAGATGTATTTGAGTGATAACCACTATAATGCTCTAGTACGATTTTATTATCTTTTATAATACAAAGTGCTGTAGCAGAACTATGATTTTTTTCTTTTATATCCTCTACCCAAGAAATCAACTTATCATATGTATACAAATAAATCCCCCTTAATACACATCAAAATTACAGCATGAAAGAAAAGTGCAAAATAGTTTTTACACCTTTCTTTCATATAAAATAACTTGAATTTTCTATACTTAAATAATCCACCAGTTCCAGCAATTAAAGCAACTGAAACATCCTGCGCATCCTATGCATCCGCCGCAACGACCTGCACAACCACCACATCTACCGCCACATCCACCGCAACGTCCACCACAACCGCCACATCCGCCGCAACGACGTGCATCGTCTTGAATGTAATAGTATGGATATTGACTTTGTTGTTGATCCCAATACACAACATTGCCAGTTTGATAATCATTAAGGTTTAATGATTGTAGTTCTTGTTGAAACTGATTCATTATGAAACCCTCCATTTATAAATGTAAATTCCGTCCAAATATTAAAGTTAATAAATTCTTTTAAACAAAGTAGAAACAAGACTATAGACTAAATGCGTACATCAACAAAATATGAACTTACACTAGGTGATGTACCTTGTTTTTCAGCCTATTTTCTTTATATTCATTCGATGGACGTATTTACTATAAATAAAGTGATTTAAAAATTACTAATCCAACAATTTAGTAGTTCATCACTTAACTTTCTTTCTAGTAATTCCTTCACTAAAGGCATTGGCATGATTTCATAATGATTTAAGGCTTCTTTATTATAATCTATCCAGTGAAATGCTAAATGAGACTCGCTAGATTTCGGTGTTAAGTCCGTATGTAAATCTTGTGACTCTACTTCAAAAATGTGGTTAATTTCATGATGAAGCACTTCTTTATCTTGCCATTGATTTTCTATGACTCCTAAAAATTGTTGTATACTACAGTTTACTCCAAGTTCTTCTCTTAACTCTCTTTTTAATGCATTCTCTGCTGATTCTCCAATTTCAACATGGCCACCAGGTAAAAAATAATGATGGCCGATATATTCAGCAACTAATAATTTTTCATCTTTTATCATGACTGCTCGTACAATATGATGAAATTTACTTTTCAATTGATATTCCTCCTAGTTATTTAATGTATAGTTTCTCAAAATAGTCATTTAGTATTGGTATAATATAAATCATAGGTGTTTCATATGGATGAATATCATTAATAACTTCAAGAGCATCTTTTACAAGTTCTCGTTTACACTTTATTTCAACTTTACATTCTTGTCCTTCGCATATTTGACCAATTTCTCCATTAAAAGGAGATGCCTCTTCTAAAGGTCTCCAATATCCTTTCACTGAACTATAGGAAAGACAATGGTCATATTCGCCCGTTTTACATGCTCCAATTTTATTTAATTCATCCCTTAATGTTTCAATATATTCTTCAGGAATGAACACTTCAATTTTCACTTCAGTAAATTGCATATTTCATTTCACACCTTTACTTCTTAATAGTTAAACAAATAAACGGTATACTTGCTCACCATCATACTCCTGTCCTAATGATATGAAACCATATCGTTCATATAATTTCTTTGCAGAGAGATTATCTTTATGTACGGTTAATCTTATTTCTTTACACGATTTAAAAGTATTTTTTATTATATCAATACTTTCTTGTAATGCTGCTTTTCCATAACCATTACCTTGTTGCGATTGATCAATAATAAATCCGTTAATCCAATACATATCCGATGTCTCTATTACAACAGCATGCATAACAAAACCAACCATAAGGTCACCATCGTATATAGCGAATGGTATGTACTCTACATTGTCACCATCTGGTTTTATATATACTTTAGCAAGTGAAACTGCTACAGCGGGGACAAATTTTCTTTGATCTTCTTTAACTTGTAACTTTAATGCATCTTCCCAATTGTCTCTCGTAACAACCTTTAACTGGACATTCAATATTGTAAGCTCCTTTATCTAGAGGATGTATTTTTATATTCAACGCATTGAAATAATTCCCTTTTTCGACAGCAACTTATAACATAATTTTTATAAAATCTTGAATGAATTTTTCTGCATCTATTTCTAAAGCTATACGGGCTCCTTCAGATTTAGAGTTAGGGCGAAAATCAGCAAATGTTTGTCCTTTCGTATCTCCGTATGTATCTACATTTACTGTACGATGCACAAATTCAAAAAAACTTGGATTTACTAATCCGCTTATTGCAACCACATCATGTAGCAAAGGTCCTTCCATAGATGGATTAAGTTTTTGGTATGCGGATAGATAGTAGTCATACATTGGTTTCATTATCATATGAAATGGATTCTTTGCATTAGCTTGAATATAGTTAAATACATTTGGTGTTAACACAGCTTTGTTTGTTACATTTAAAGGGAATATGAATAAATTCTTTGCTTGATGGAAAACAATTTTACTTGCTATCGGATCTCCATACACGTTTGCCTCTGCTAATGGCGTAACGTTTCCTACTTCTAAAAAAACACCACCCATGAAATAGATTCCTTTTACATTTAGCATTAAATCATTCCATAAATTAAAAGCAATTGCTAACGAGGTAGATCTTCCTACATCAACAATCGTTAAATCTTTTCCGTACTTTATAAGAATCGCAGCAATACTGCCGAAATTATATATTGGAATAGATAATATATTTCCTGGAACATGGATGGGCCCTAATCCTTCTGCTCCGTGAATTTCAGGATAGTACGTAGTGATTTCTTCTGTCAGTGGTTTTGTTGCACCACTAATGACAGGAATGTCTTGTCTATTTGCTAACTGTAAAATATACGCTGCATTATGTGCAGCATGTATATGCTCAACATTTCCGTATCCGGTTACAATACCTACAATTTCAATTTCGGGATGCAGTAAACCATACATAATGGCAAATGAGTCATCAATACCTGGATCTCCGAAAAATAATACTTTTTCCAAGAAATACTCTCCCTTCATAAAAACATAGAGTCATCAATAACTATGTATATGAAAAAAGCAAGTATATCTATGCGAATTTTAGAATGGATAATGTTTTACAAAACATTAAAAAGGAACTAGCGAATGCTAATTCCTTTCTTCAGTAACCATTCTCAAATTTAATTAATTATCGTATCCTTCATAAATTGCATCATTTATTAGATTTTGTGTTTTTTTATCATCAGGTACAGGCTTCCACCAATTTCCTGTAATAAATAACATAGTTAATAAATTATAACTATCACTAAAATAACTTTCTCTCTTATTCTTCATCCAATCCCAACCACTATTTACCCACTTTTGATTATTGCTACTCGTTATACTTGCAGCAATAAACGGTGAAACAAATACAGCAGTTGGATAACTACCAATATTGGATCCATTTAATTGATAACCATCCACAATTTTAGAAGGATTTCCATTCGTTTTATTTTGAATCCATGAAGAGACTTTATCAGAAATGACTTTACTTCGCTTCTCGCCGTACATCGCATAGTCCATTACAATTCTTAAAGGTACTCGACTAGCATTATAATAATATGCATTTGTATATTCTGACTCATCTAAGAAGTCTTTAGGTGCGGGTTGTGGTGGGTTTTTTACAACGAAATCTGAAATAAGTCCTGTATTTGGAGAGTACTTATTACTAAATTGCGTATAAACATCGTACAAATTATTAATAACAGTAATCCAAGTTTTATCACCTGTAAATTCATAAAATGCTCTAAGGTGTGACATCATCCAATCAGATGGTCTCGTATCAAGTGAACTTTTAGAATCCCAATCTCCTAAATTTAGTCGGTTATTATTTGTAACATTACTAGCTTTAATACCTTTTGTAATCATGTCTTGTGCTTCTTTCAAATAATTAACTGTTCCATTAGATCCCCACTGCTTATGAGCAAGAAGAAGAGAATACGCAATATCTAAATCTCCATCAGTAGCAGAATCAAAATGACCTTGTGCTTTTTTACTATCTGCGACAACCCATCCCATTAAATTAGGATTTTGAGAGCTTTTAAAAGTTCTTGCTGTTTTAAATAATCCGTCATATATTTTTTGAGCATTCGAATCATAACCAGCCATTAATACTGTAATTATCATCCCATACCCTTGACCTTCTGAAGTTCCAAGTGGCTTAAACCCATCCGCATCACCTGTAATCTCTCCTTTTACGTAATAACCACCAGGTAAAGAAGATAAATCATTTTTCAAATATTTCTTTTTCCAATTATCGTAGTAACTTCTTACAGAAGCATTTAAACTTTCCTGTGTAACATGATTCGGTTTTATAACACCTGCATAATTAACTTGCTGGGGAAATGGTTTCATTTCCTTTGCAGCAGCTACTTGTTGATTAACTACGGGAATAGAATTTTGTATTGAATTGTCCGTTACACTTGCTGCGAAACTAGAATTAGAAAAACTAGCTAGTCCGATTCCTACAATAGAAATACATGTAAAAATATTTCTTTTTCCATTCATTATGTTGTCAGCTCCTTTTAAAATGCTTACTACATAAAATGTAACATACAATATTTAACTGAAATACAAAATATTATATTTATCAACATAAGAAAGAAACTATATAAAAAAGTATCATAAAATTATTATTGAATTACATTATACGGATTGATTATTTGCTAAATTCCTATGTTTTTCTTTTCTTAATACCGGTATATGAGCAATCACAATTCCAAGTATAGTAATTCCTCCGCCAATTATCGAAACTAAAGTTGGCACTTCTCCTAACCATATCCAAGCAATGAAACACGCAGTTATTGGCGTTAAATATAGAGAACTTGTTGCTTCAGAAGCACCAGCACGAAATATAATATAGGCCAATGCAATATACGGGAGTACTGTTGGAAAGACACCTAAATATATAACGCTCAAGTTAACTTCAAGAGGAGCTGCTAGTATTTCTTGATAAACTCCGGGTAAGAAAATAAGCATACATACAGTACTAGACAAAATTGTATATATGGTAAATGGTAAGAAGCCGTATTTTTTTAAGTAAGATGTTTGGAAAACGAAAAATAGACTTTCTGAAATCGCCGCTAATAATATAAATAATCCCCCGCTATTCAATTGAATAGCATCGCCCTGGCTAAATGAAATTAAGGCAATTCCTGCAAAACTCATGACACCACCGATCCAGCCATTTAATTTCATTTTTTCATTCAAAAAAACAGAAGCAAGAATTGCCGTTACTATTGGGGTGACTGAAATAATTAAACTTGCAGATCCAGCATTTACTGTTTTTTCGCCGTAATTTAATGCGATGTGATAAACAGTAAACCCTAAAGCACCAAATATAAAAATTGCTGGGATATCCTTTAAATCCGGTAGTCGTAGTTTGTATATAAATGAAAATAACAAAAGTATAAATGAGGCGATTAATAAGCGTAGTAAAGTAAGGTGTTCAGGCGTATAAGATTCAAGCCCCATACGAATTGCTGGAAAAGCAGTTCCCCATATAAGAATTGTAAAAGCGTGAGCACATATAATGCGTAAATCCCATTTTTTATTATGCATATTTTCTCTCCTTCCCTAAAAAAACAACCATTTTTAAATTACCAATTATTTCTTTTCATCATATTTAATAGTTGATACAATGTCTTCAACCAGTTATTTATCGGAAAAACCAACCACTTTGAATCTTTTAAATAAACGAAGGAGTTTTTTATATGACGACCGATAAAAAAGTGCCCAAATATCAGCAGATAATAGACTATATGAAAGAAAAAATTGAAAACGGAGAATGGCCAATTGGAAGTAAAATCCCTAGTCAGCGGCAGTTAGCAAAATTATTTCATGTAAATCGAAGTACTGTAATTACTGCGCTAGATGAACTTATAGCAGATGGTTTAATTCAAGGACAAATCGGAGCAGGAACAATTGTAATGAATAATACATGGTCATTATTAGCAACTAATCCTCCGCCCGATTGGAGTGAATATGTAAAAGCCGGTATTCATAAACCAAGTAAGTTAATGGTGCGAGAAATAAATGAAGCAGAAGCAAATAAAACGCTTATCCATCTTAGTAAAGGTGAACTTGCACCTCATCTTTTCCCGCTCGAAACTATGCAATCTATAATAAAAAACGTCAGTGAGGAATTAGATTATTTCGGATACGAAGAACAAAAAGGTATTTATCCGTTACGTGAAGCAATAAGCAAATATGTAAGATCATTTGGAATACATGCATCACCGGATTCTATATTAATAGTCTCTGGTGCACTCCAAGCATTACAATTAATATCGATTGGTCTTTTACATAGAAAATCAACTGTTTTACTTGAGCAACCTTCTTACTTATATTCACTTCATGTTTTTCAATCAGCAAATATAAATTTATCAGGTATATCAATGGATCATCACGGTATTTTACCTAACGACTTATTAAAACGAATTAAATATAGTCAAAAGAATAATATTTTATATTCAATCCCTTGTTTTCAAAATCCAACGGGGATATTGATGTCCAAAGAGCGAAGAAAAGAAATATTAAAAATATGTGAAAAAGAGCAATTGCCTATCATCGAGGATGATATTTACCGAGAGTTATGGCTTGTTGAATCACCTCCAGCTCCTTTAAAGTCGATGGATAAACATGGACATGTATTATATATTGGTAGTCTCTCTAAAACACTTAGCCCAGGACTTAGAATTGGATGGATAATCGGACCAGAACCTGTTATTGATAGATTGTCAGATATAAAAATGCAAACAGACTATGGATCCAGCTCTTTATCTCAAAGAGTAGCTGCTAAATGGATAAATGAAGGTTTTTATGAAGCACATGTAGCAAACGTAAGAATGCACCTGAAAGAACGAAGACAAATAATGATACGAGCTTTAAATAAATATTGTGCAGATATTGCATCATGGGATATTCCTAGTGGTGGATTTTTTATATGGCTAAAGGTTGTACATAACATTCCGATGAAAAAACTATTTTCAGAGGCACTATCAAAAGGAATTCTTTTAAATCCGGGACGTATTTATGAAGAAGAATCAGATCAGTACATTCGTTTATCATATGGATATGCTACTCCAGAACAAATGACTAACGGAATTAAATCGCTCAGTGAATTAATTCGGAAGTTAACAGCATAAAAAAATCCTCTTTTGTTTTTGGAGGATTTTTTTATGTATCTTATTTACCACAATTTCATTTCCTGCCCTAATAAAATAAGTTCTTCATAAGGATCTCCGTCAATATTTAATACTTGAGCAAAAGCAGGTTCTGTTTTTAAACCTTGTTCCTTTAAGTGAATAACTTCTTCCCTTATATGGGGATGCTGCATTAATAACATGTGCTCCACTATCATATGTCTATATGCATTTTGATTACGCACTGGCTTAGGTTGAGCAAATAATTCAAATTCAAAACCTTCGAATTCAAAATTCACCTTTATCGATTCAGTACCTTTAATTTTTTTCTTTTTTATGTTGAACCCTCCATAAGAACCATATAAAGATCTCATTTCCTGCTCAAAAACATCAAAATTATATACTTCCATTACAATATCTAAGTCAGATTGAGGAGTATCAATTCTTATAGGGATTGTCCCGCAAAGAACGGGATTATATAAAGCTAAATCCTCCATTATGTTTAGGCTATTCAAAACATCATATATTTTTTGTTGTTTCTCATTGCCAGATTGTAAATATGTAATAGATGTAAACATAGAAGTCTCTCCTTCATTTAACATAATAATCATCTCACTAAATATTTAAATCATTGGGTTTTGTTCTAGGAGTACCTTTATTTCAATATATTAAGCCGAACTAACTATATTTTTCAACTTTTCTCCTATACTGCAATACTATAAAAATAAAAAAGGAGGAATTATTATGAGCATTTTTAACATTCTTTTAACCATACACATCCTATTTGGAACAATATGCTTAATCACTGGTATTGTAGCGATGGTTGCCCAAAAGAAGAAAGGAAAACATACCGAATGGGGCGAAATATATCATGCATCCTATGTTGTCATTACCCTTACGGCAATAATATTATCCATTATCAACTGGGATAAAATCGCATATTTATTTTATGTAGCAATCTTCTCTTATTCATTTGCGATTTATGGATACCTTGCACGAAAAAAACGTTGGAAAAATTGGCTCCATCACCACATTAGAGGCATGTTAGGTTCTTATATTGGTGCAGTCACCGCGCTTTTAGTAAATGTCGGCATCCATATTCCCATTATAAATTTACTTCCGCCAATATGGTTTTGGTTTTTACCGACCTTAATTGGTATCCCCCTCGTAGCCAGTGTATCAAAAAAATATAAAAAGCGTAGTTGAAATTAATTACATTTTGATTACTTTCTGATTATTAGAATGAAAAATTATACTCTATGTATCACGAATGATATTATAAGTGTTCGCCCTATGAATATTTAAAATAAAGTGCCGCCCAACTGGACGGCTCTTATTTTCACTTTACAAACGTAACATATTCACCAGAAACCCATTGATTTCCACCAACATTATACCAACCATCTTTATATCCAAACGATTGATATTTTTCACCTTGGTACACGTTTTTCACAATGCCGTAATTTGTTCCTGGGCCGGTACGAACACGCAATACATCAGCGATTATAGTAACTACACCTACACCATCGTTTGATGATTGTGAAGTTGCTGGTACATTTCCTCCCGTATAACGAATGTATGATGGATCGTTATAAACCCACTGATCGCCACCTAGATTTAACCAGCCATTTGATTGTCCAAATACTTTGTAGGACTCTTCTTTCCCTAATTGACGAATAACGCCATATCCAGTACCAGGTCCTTTTCGTAAATTTACATTACTACCGTTAATATAAGCAACCCCTACATTATCATTCGACGTGGGAGGAGTCACTACGTTTTGAGCACCTTTTCCAAAAGTATCCGTTCCATACCCTTTGTAGTTATATTGCAAATGCGGGCTATCCACAAATCCTTTCCAGTCACCGCCCCATTCGAAACCAATTTGTTTAGCATAACGAATTGCTGAAGCCCACGGTTCTTTATTATAGCCATTCCAATCTTCTGTACCATTCGACTGAATTGGAACAAAATCTAATGCCTGTCCTACTAAGTGATATGAGCGCATCGTTTGTGATGCTCCTTTACGAACATATTCACGTTGTTGCTCGACCGTACGGATTGTTTCATAAATTAATACTTCAATTCCATTGTCGATACAGTACTGATACCACTTAAAAGCTGCAGCTTTCGTATTATCCGCTAATTTATTCAGATTACTTACATTTCTATTGTGGTATTTCAATATGCAACATCTCCTTTTCTATTATCCTATGCAAAACTCGTCTCACGGGCTGTACATATACCTAGAACGATACGAAGTACAAATACATAGGAAGCCAATTCAGCTAAAAAGGTTTTCACTTCTAGCTTCAAACTTTGTAAGTTGAAATCGAAGCAATAAAAAAACCACAACCTAAGTCTTCAAGTTGCGGTTTTTGGTATTTTCTTTTTATATGCTACATGCCTTCTTGCATTGATAATCCTAATATGCAGGTTTTGTAAATTTCTCCTTTATGAATAACACTTCTTATTCATGACTTTTCAAATCCAATAATATTGAATGTAAACGATCCGGATAATTAGTAAACATCCCATCGACTCCCCATGAAAGTAACTTTTTCATATCTTTTTCATTATCTACTGTAAATGGATGAACTTCTAATCCGCTTTTCTTTATTTTCTTTACATAATCTGAATCAATATATTTGTAATTCATACCAAGACCTATGCAGTACGTTTTATACTTTTCTATCTCTAATTCTGTTAATTGAACTGCTTTTTTATAAGGTAATAATTGTACTAAGGATATATTACTATTTAAGCCATGAATCTTTTGTAGACTTTCTTCACTAAACGATTGAATAATAACTTTATCCTGTATTTCATAATGATTAATAATTTCTAATAATTTTTCTTCCATTCCTGGATATTCATTAGGTGATTTTGTTTCGATATAATAGTTCGCATTATGCCCAAACGTTTTAATAATTTCTGTTAATGTTGGGACTTTAACATTTTCAAATTCTTTCTTTGCTAAGTTCGGATATTTTTCATTAAAAAAAGAACCAGCATTTAGTTGCTTTATTTCTTCTAATGTATGCTCTTTCACTAGCCCAGTACCATTTGTTGTACGGTTTAAGGTTTCGTCATGCATTGCCACTAAATGCCCATCTTTTGTCATTTGGAGATCAATTTCTATATAATCTCCATTTATTTTTTGTCCTAATTGATATGCTGCTATTGTATGTTCAGGCGCGAACGCAGAAGCACCTCTATGTGCGATATTTTTTATATGATTTGATTGATTCATAGCTTTAGTATACTTATGTTCATTAATTTTCTGAAAAACAAAGATACTTATTATTATAAAGGCACAAATTATTGTAACGAGATATATCTTTTTCATAACGATTTATAAGCTCCTATATAAAGACAATTTAACTTGAATGATTTACTCAATTAAATGTCGATTTTCCAATACAGTCATTTTGCCGATAGCTTGAAATCCCGATTTTTTATAAATATTGATTCCATCGGTTGAAGCTTGTAATACACAATACGTATTTTTTAATTTTTGTGCTTCTTGCAGAAGGAAATTGAACATAGTAGATCCGAATCCTCGTCCTCTCATTTCTTCTTTCGTTGCGATGTCATAAATACCAATACTATCTTTTGAACATATCAATGAACCAACAGTTACGATTTCACCTTCATAAAATCCTAAAAATAGTTTCATATTCTCACTGTTCCATAAATCAAGATTAGAAATTTGATTATAGAATGCTTGTACATGTATACCTTCTTCCGATGTGCCGAATAGATTAGCTAACGTTTCTCCAAATTTTTTTATTAGTCCAGGTGAAGATGCTTGTTGAATTGTAAAACTTACTGGCATGTGTATTGTTGGAGAAATTGTTTTTAAGTCTGCTACCATCGCAATATTTTGCTCCGTTTCTTTTAACCCGATTTTATTTAACCCGCTTTTTATATCCCGCTCTTGCTCCTCATCCCATAACCAAACACTCATTGGAAATTTCTTTTGATTATAGTATTCTACCTCCTTATGTAATTTCTCGACCCCTTCCGTTAAATTATTGTTCAGTAGAGTAATGATATTGAATGTATCGGCAGGTAATCCACAATCAACAGCAATATAATCTTTCGTTTCTTTTATACTCATTCCGGGCACAAATTGCGCAACATATGAAGTTTTAAATGCAAAGTTATCTATTAGTAATTGTTTATAATTCATCAATAGTTCTCCTTTTCATAAAAAGTAATACTCGAATCCCTCTATATTAAATATAACATATTAGAAATTTACCTTTTTTTATAAAAAGTACCTCTTTAAATTGTGCTCTATAGTTTAAAATAATTAAAAATGATATAACGTTGTCGGAATGAAAAAAGTGGTATATAATAAATATTAACATTACTAGTAATTATTTTAGGTATTCCTAGAATAAAGGAGCGATACATATGAAAATTACTATTTATTTCGGAAGTCATGAAGATCAAGATGTTCGTACTATGGACTGTCATTTAGATGTAGAAGATACAGAAGAGATTGTTTCTGTATCATAATATAAATAGTTAGGATAAACCCTATTCCCTACAGCGTTTAAGGCACCTTTTATAAGGTGTCTTTTTTGTTATATTTTCATCAAAAACCCTTTACTTTATAGCGTTTTAATAGTAAAATATAAATATACGAACAAATGTTCTTTTTTATTTTAAACGTACATGAAGGGATGATTTTAACAATGGCTCCATTAAAGCGCAGAGGAAGAAAAAAGCAAGCACCTATTATTTCAAATACAGGCTTTATCGGCTCTGTCTTTATTGATACATTGGAGTTACAAAAGAAATCCTATTATTTCGCTCGTAAAAAACTTCAAATTGTTCATCACGTATTAGATGGTCTCTCTGGAGCAACAAGCGCTTTGTTTAAAGAACATAACATTTCAGCATACATGTCATGTGTGTATTTACATAAACAAAAGAAAATTGGTTTTATTCTTTCAACGAAACCATTTGAACAAAGTGATGGCGTTGCTTATTTTGTAAATTATTTAATCGAAAAGAATTTTTATGGCGGCCATGATGAAGATGTAGAATATCAAGAAGTATTTAATACAGGTTTTATCGGTGTAGTATTCGCTGATTTATCTAGTATAGATCGCTTTAATTTCGAGTTTGAAATGGGTATGCTAACGAAATTAATGAAAGATATGATTATCCCGGTTAAAGAACTCTTTTTACGCCATAATGTACCGGCTTACATCTCCACTTCTCACTTAGAAGAACAAAACAAATTAGGTTTCGTTCTCTCTGTAAAGCCATATGACGAACGCGCTGAAGCAGATTTATATTTTGAAGCATATTTAAAAGAACGAGGATTATTTATTGGTGATGAAGAAGATGAAATTGATAAGATCGTTATTAGAAAAACAGCTGAATTACGATAGAAAAGCGCAGGATGCTAATCCTGCGCTTTTTAAGTTACGTTAAACACTATAATCTTTTGAATGAATTTCTAAATTAAACTTATTTGCTAAAATTTTATTCAAAGTAAAAAATACAATCCCCCCTGCAATGGGAAGCGTGTAGGCTGGAATGAAATTTAATAATAGTCCTGATATTGCAAGTGCTATTGGTTGCATTATTTTACCTAAGCTTAATCCAATACTAAGAACTCTTCCTCTATATTCTTCAGGAATCTCATTTTGCATGAAATACATTAAAGGAATATCAATTTGTGCTATCATAAATCCTAAAAAGAACATAATCATGCAATACGTAGTAACATATACCCAATTATTTACTACAATAGATTTAAATAAAACAGGTATCCCTAAAACTATCATAAAAATTGCCAACATAAAACTTATTTTTTTCAATAGATAAGAATAAGAATAACAATCAGTTATCTTTTTCACTAATATTGCACCAACTATCATACCTATCGGAAAAGTCCCTTGAATCATACCAAATTGCTTAGAATTAAGATTGAGAACTGTGTTAATAATGTATGGCAACGGAACGGTTACAGCAAAGCCTAAAAAGAAATTAAGGGAAATTAAAATACTAAAAGTATTTTTTAAGCTTTTCCGCTCCAATAAGTAAGAGTATCCCTCCTTTATATCTTCAATAAAATTAATTTCTCTAATTGAACATTCCTCATTTATGTTTTGCTCGCACAATTTAAAGTTTATAAACAATATGGATATAGCCGAAAGGATAAATGAAATACCGTTAATAATTATAAAAGTTTTCATATCAAAGACTGCAAAAACAATGCCCCCTAACATAGGCCCTAAAATTAAAGATATAGAATCGATAATTTTACTTATAGAATTAATACTCATTAACCGTTCTTTAGTAACCATATTCGGTTTTACGGCCTCTAATCCTATTCCAAAAAACGTTGTAAATACGGTCATAAGAAAAGTAGTAGTATAAATAATGAATAAGTTTAATTCATAATAGTTGCTTAATATATAAACAGTTATTAATAAGCACCCGCTTAATACATCCATGCAAACGACGAGTTTCTTTTTATCAACCTTATCAGCAATGACACCGGCAAATGGATTCATAACAATCATTGGAATCGTTCCTAAAATAAGCGTAATCGCGAAATTTAAAGCAGATCCGGTTATTTGTAATACATACAATCCTAATGCGAAACTATAAATAGAGCTACCAAATAGTGATACTGTTTTTGCAATTGAATATAAACAAATATTTCTTAGTTCTTGGTTTCTATTTTTATTTTCTATATGTAATCGTAAACTTCCCATCATTTTCCCCCCTGCATAACTTTGTATTACGTACATTGTAAGTTCTTGGGTCAGCCCAATAGCAATATGTACGATTTGAAAAGTTTTAAGGGAAAATAAATAAAAGATGGAGTTAACCCCATCTTTTTCCGAAAAATGAATATGTATAAATTTCTTCTCCTTGAACAAAGAAATCCTCGTACTTTCCGCCTCGTTTTAAATAATTTGAAGTGCTTTCATCAATCGATTGAAACTGTAAATTTTGGATTTCTTTCGTTACTTTTGCAGATGTAAAATTCCCTCGGAGTTTAGGTGCAATTTGGCTATTTATACTAAATTTATTAAATAAAATAAATGAACTTAATAAATAACAATTGTGTTTAAAAAGGGAATTTAATTCGCGCAATAAGAACTCCTCATGTTCAAAACTATAATTACTTGTACCTGATTGATCGATCACAATATCAACAGAATTACTCTGAATAGGTATGTTTAGAAAGTCGGCACAAATAAATACAATATTTCTTTTCACATTTCTTCTCTCAATTACATCTTTTAAAAGTAAAAGTTTATTCAAATCTCGATCAACAGCAATATATAAACAATCTTCCGGTAGTTCTTCATAAATATTTCGTAAAAAGAACCCAATACCAGACCCTAAATCAAGTAGTATTTTTTCATTTAAATCTAGTTGCATTAGTTTCTTTTTTGACCATTCTCCTCCTCTTTGAACATTTTCCAAAAAAGCAGTATCGGTTTCATGGATATAATCCGAAATAGAATCTTCAAGTGATGTCTTTTCATACGCTTTCAATGAGGTGCCAGCTGTTAAAACTCCTGAAATAATCGCGTATTCTTCACCACAATTACAAATTAACTTTCCTTCAATAATTTGATTCTTATTAACAATCCCATCTTCAAGAATTAAATTTCCGTTACACTTAACACATTTAAATAAATGAAGTACTTTTAAATCTACCCCTAAAATTGAACTCGAGATTTCAGTTTCTATAGATAAATTATGTAACACTTCCTTTAATTTATCCCGTTTCTTCTCCAAAAGTTCTATTTCCTGTTCCATTTCGTCATATTTTAGTTTAAATAAAGATTGGTAAAAGGTAATTTTTTCGTAATTCATAGATTTCGCTAAATTTTTATAAAAAAATAGTTCTTTAATTTCATTCAAGCTAAACCCTAAATCTTTGTAATGTAATATAAGTTCTAAATCTCTTTGACAATACTCATCAAAAAAATAGTGCCCTCCTTTTTTTTCAGGAATAATGAGACTGAGATCCATATAATGTCTAATTGTATCAATACTTATGTTATTTACTTCACCAAACTTACCGATTTTCATAATATCCCTACCATTTAAATATTTTTTTATATAGATTTCTATTTTTACCTTTAAAAATCCTTTCACCTTTTTTTATCAGCATTATTTACGGAATAAACAAATAGTATTATTTATATTGTTGTGCCTAATAATATAACATGCAACTTTTGGTTTTATGTATGTTAAATTGTCAGTATCAAAATTATTAAACCTAAATAGATTTATTACTCTCTACTTAATGAAGTGTACCTATAAACGGACATTATAGCATCGCTTTATTGAATTGTTGGAGTAGGATTACTATAGAAGGTTACATAGGGGGAGCGTCAGGAAAATGCCGATTTACAATGATAAGGGAATTCCAAATTAAAAAGCGCAATTTCTCTGCAAATCAAAACAGAGAAATTGCGCTTTTTAATTATTTCATTTCTTTATTGAATTCATTAACTGGAAGAAGTATTCAGGTTTATGAGTCTTATTTAGGTTATACCATGAATGTAATGCATCTGGTGTAAATACATCTATTTTTTTCAGTACCTCCCTTGCAAATTCCAGAGGAGCTATTCCTGATGCAGTAACTAAATTCGCATCAGATACCGCAGATCCCAACTCATAAAACTTTTCTCCTTTATAGTTAGGACATACCATTTTAGTATATTCTAAGTTATTACTTGTATGCTTTCTAGTATCCAAGTATCCCATATTCGCTAGGGCATCAGTTGCACCACAAATTGCAGCAACAATAGTGCCAATCTTTAGAGCTTGGCCAATTCTTTCCAAGATAGGTTGATGAATTTCTTCGCTCCAAGTAGTCCCTCCTGGTAAAATTAAAAGATCTTTACTCTCAAGAGTACATTCATCAAGGGAAGTATCTGGTTTTATGCTCAGTCCTCCCATAGTAGTAATCATTTCTTTATTAGCTCCTACTGTAATTACTTTTAAAGGTGCTAAATCTTTTTTGAAATATCTTCCTGAGTTTAGTTCAGCAATTAAATATCCATATTCCCAGTCCGACATTGTATTAAATACATATAGAAAAACTTTTTTTGTTTGCATCCAATAACACTCCAATCACAATTTATATAGCTATTATAATATAACTTCCCTGACAGTTAACGTCAGGGAAGTTATCATACTTGATGAAATTTTATTAATTCCGACAGAACTTCAATAAGTCTTTTCTTAAGACTTATTGGCTCAATAACTTTAATAGATTTATTGTACGGTAAAAGTAAATAAGGTACATATGTATGTATCATATCTTTTCCAAGAAGAAAAACAGCTTGATTTGAAGTCCGTTCTTGTAAATAATGTCCTAAAAACCAATGTTGGCAAATATCAGCTAATACATTTTTATCCCCATTAATAACCAAAGAAATAATATCTTTCTTATCTTCTATAGTTGGAAGAAGACTTTTTATAAAAAAGTCCCGTGCTGAAAAATTTTCTGGCCGGTTAAACTTATTTTCCGTTAGCATTAAACTTTCAATTCGATCTACTCTAAAACTACGGATATCATTCCTAAGATGACAAAATCCAATCACATACCATTTATTATTCCAATAGATAATTCTGTATGGATCGACCAATCTATAATTTAATTTCTTTTCACCATTTTTATGGTAAAGAATTTTTACTGAGTACCCGTCAGCTACGACCTGCTCCAACTCCTTCAAAAAAGTTTCTATAGAGAGCGGATTTAATCGACTTATTACTTCAAGACTAGTTAAATGTTGATTTATCTTTGTTTCCTGCTCTTGATTTGAGTATTTACTTAGTTTTGAAATGGCCCTATTTAACGCTTCACCTCCATAATACCCGGCTTCTTCTGCAAAAACAGCAGCATGAAATAGTGAAGTTTGCTCCTCAAAATCAAAAAAAAGAGGGGCTTCAATAAAATTGTTCAATAAAGTGTATCCGCCGTTATGTCCTGATTCTGAAATTATAGGTACTCCACTAGTTGAAATTGTATCAATATAACGATACACAGTCCTTATATTCATCTCTAACTTTTCTGAAATTTGTTTTGCAGTAATTTTTTCACCTGAACGAAGCATCCAAAGAATTGCTAACATATTGTCAATTTTAGGCATATAATTTCACCTCTATATGAAACTTATTTTCTATTATAAATTTCCGATTTTCGGTATAACTCATCAATTGTTCCTTAAACTTTTTCTTCAAAAATAATATCCATTCTGATTTCGTTCAGTTGCTGAAATTGCCTTGAAGAATTCTGGTTAATTGAACTGACACGTATAATAGCATAAATGGTACTGCAAGCGTAACTAGTTTCCTTACTTTTATATTAACCTTTCCCCTTGAAACTAAAGATATATCTTTTATATACTATTGGTTAAATTTGGATGGATGAATATTATTTTATATTGAAAAAATAAATACGTCAAAATTATTTTACGGAAATTATAAAAATCATATTATATATAGATTAGTAAACTACTGAAATAATGCCCCCTAAAAGCGAAAAACGTGTTTCTATCTGTGAATTTATAAGAAAGGATGACGTTTTTATTTCTATTTGTATGTGTGATAAATTACACCTATTTCCCTGAGAATTTTAAAAATCCTCATACCCAATACCATACGAGTTGTTGCTACGGGTCTTGGTTTTGTACAAAAAATCGATAGAAACCAAGAAAATGATTTTATATCTTTTTATGTTTAGAGGAATTAAAAAATCACTACACCTCCTTCATATACGTGTAATATACAGGGGTTTATAACTTGATATAGAACATAAAAAGGAGATGTTTATATTATAAATAAAATGATATATATAAGTGGAGGGTTAGAAAATGAAAATTGCAATAGTCTGCTTCGATAACTTTACTGATATAGATGTTTTTCTACCATGGGATTTATTAAATCGTGTACGTTTAGTCGGTGGTCTTTCTGATTGGGATGTACAGCTTTTAGGAACGGAAGAAACTCATATATCTATGTCTGGCTTGCGTATTCCCATGACAGGAAGCATATCTGATATCCCTTTTGCCGACGCTGTAATATTTGCAAGTGGTAAAGGTGTAAAGGATTTATATAAAAATCAACAATATATTAATAGCATTCATGTAGATCCTCAAAGACAATTAATAGGATCTATGTGCTCTGGTTCACTACTATTAGGAGCTAAAAAATTACTAACTGGTAAAAAAGCTACAACATATCCATCCGCAGTAGAACAGCTAAAACAATTTGATGTAGACGTTATTGAGCAAAGTTTCGTAAACGAAGGAAATATCTCGACTGCTGCGGGTTGTTTTGCTGCTCAAGAACTCTCAGCCTGGATTATAAGGACCCTACTTAATGAAGAGATGGTTGATATTGTACTAGAAACTGTTCAGCCAGTAGGAAAAGGTTTATATTTTTAATCTCAAATCAAGTCAAGGAATTGTGGTTGCTCCCCAAAACGATAAAATAAGATTTTTGTTTCAAGTTAACACAAATTTCGTTCTAGAGTGCTATAAAAATTCAACTTGATGATGGCGTGCACCATTTATAAATAAAAAACCCGTGAACTATTCACGGGTTTTACTTTAATAACTAATTGCAATTGTACCTTCACCTGCATGAACCGCAAATGAAATTGGTAATGGATATAATTTGAAATCCATTTCAGGGAATGCTTGTCTAATATCTGCAATCCATTCTTCAGCTCCAGCTTTATCGTTAGCATGGAACATGTGAAGTACTTTTGGTAATTCTTTTTCAAGTTCATTTTTAATATATTCTCGACATTTTTGGATTTTACGAACTTTCTTTTCAAGTAAAAGCTCTCCACCTTTTACTTCTAATATTAAGTTGACACTTAATAAACTTCCAAGTAAAAATTGAACTCCCTTTACACGCCCACTTGCATAAAGGCCTTTTAAACTTTTTGGGAATACGTGGAAAGGTCTTCTTTTTTCCTCTACTAATGTTTTGTGTATATCTTGTAAAGTCATACCATCATTGTATAACGATTTCGCTTTTCTAATTAGTTCATCCATTGGATAACTTGTTGTTTCACTGTCTAATACCGTTAATGGAAAACCTGCCATTTCTGCAGCTAACTTCATATTTTGATAGGTTCCACTTACTTTTCCGCTAATAGCAACTGCAAATCCTTCTTCATATTCTTCTTTGCATTTCGAAAATAACTCTACCATTTCCCCTATGTTAGGCTGTGATGTAGTGACAGTTTTACCTTCGTTCAAAGCATTATAAACGCGCTCACGCACACCTTCTTCACAATCTTTGTACGACACACCATCAATAATAACTTCAATTGGGATAACAAAGTTATCTCCTTCTGTTTTAAAACTCGCAGTTGTACTATCAGTAATCCAAGCAACACGATTCATGTTGTTCCTCCCTTAATTCAATTCCTCTTTTCTAATTTTTCTATATATTTATGTTATGAAAAGAGAATATCCCTGTAATAGTAACAGGACTTTATTGTTTTGGCTATAGTAGATGCATATTAAATGTGACTATTTCTTGTCTATTTCACAAATAAAAAAGAAAATCAAGGAATTTGCTCGATTTTCTTCTTATCATATACTATTTAAAAGTTTCATTATCTAAAATTACTACATAATCATTCGTTAATCGTCCAGCTTCTTTTGTATAACTAACAAGCCTTTGTATATTATCACAGCAAATTTTTGCTCCCCATACGAGTAACGGTACGCCAATAAAATCAATATGGAACCTTCTAGAAAACAGCCCACCGAAAGTCATCGGTAAAGGCACTGTTGGTGATGTATTAGAAAATATAATCTTTTCATGGCTTTGATAATGTTTTTGCAAGATTTCTCCTAAATGCTTCATCGCAGGTACAACAACTTTTGATGCGCCGCATCCAATCGTATATACAGGATGACCATGTTCATCGATTCCATGAAAAATAATTTTTCCCATATCTTCTGTTTTCAATTTATTAAAGTAATCTACATTCAAAATTTCTTCTTTCGTTAACTTACGATCCGTTGGTAGTTTATTTAAATGATACGCTGCAGCTAGTGAGGTAGTATGTGTTCCACCAAAATCTGTGTAAATGTATATCATATTATCATCCCTTGTTGTAAAAGTTCAATGTTAATTAGTATTACCGTTCTTAGCAATGTTAAACAAGGGATGAATGTATTTACGCTTTTTGTGTTAATTCATTATATTTTTTCCAAATATAATAACGTCTACTAATCACGGTGCCTAATGTAATACATAAAAAGGCGTTTGTTACAACCATTAATGTCTGGTGTGTACTACCAGAAAACATACTTTGTTTAATTATAATTTTTGCTCCTAAAATAATAAGAAGGATTATTGTACTTACCCAATTTCCTTTTCGTAGTACATGACCTGTTTCACTATCTACTCGAAATGTTAAAGCTCTTCCTCGTATAATTCCAAGACCTAAGCCGATTCCAAGCATTACAACAAACAGTAGTCCTTGCAGCAAAGTTATTTGTCCCATATGAATAATGGACTGGATTGTTACAAAGCACAACAAAGCCGGAATGAGCCAAATACGGTTTATTTTCACTTTTCGTTCTTTACTTTGCATCAAAACAATAATAAGAACAACAAGTAAAATATCCATTTAGAATCCTCCTATAAACTTGTTTATCTTTAAAAATTATATTCTCCTCTTTTCATTCCATACTTGAAATACGATAGCTACTTTCAAGTGTAAGATGGAAAATGTGATTTCTCATCAGCCTTAAGCATTATTTATAAAAATAAAAAGACGTACTTTTTACTCGTACGCCTTTAATAACTCGTTTAAACTCCTATTTATCAACTAATTCCACACCTTTAGAATTAGTTTTACCCAACACTCGAATGTTAAATTTATTAATGGCTTTTAAAAAGATATTATAAATAGAATATCCAATAATAGAACCTATAACATTACAAATCACATCATCAATATCAGTAATACGTCCCACTCCACTAAATAAAGACTGAATTAATTGTAGCAATTCAATACTAGCTGATATAGAAAATCCTAATAAAATTGTATTTTTGAATTTCTTATATTTATCCCATAGGATAGGTGCTAAAAATCCTAAAGGCATTAATAATAAAATATTCCCGCCTACATTTCTTACAATTAGCCCAATCATAAATAGGGCATCTCCATCATAAGCACTACCAATTTGATTGATGTCTTTAATAATTGATGCAAATGGTATTATATTGACCGAGCGATTCAGATTTTCAATATTAGAAGGAAAACCGATTGGTAAAGGGAATAAAGTTACTGCAACAACCATACAAATGTAAACCACGAATAAAAAACTTACTATTTCTTTCCACCAAATCACATGTTTTTTATTTTTGGTACCAATTAATATTCCACGTACAATTAAATAACAAATAACCCCTAAAATAATAAACAAACTACCGTTGATCATATACAAATTGTTAACACATCCTTTCATATGAATTAATAATTTAAATTTACAATTATATAGTAATATTTTTTAATTTAAAAATCCGTATAAATATATGTAATTGTGCAGAATTACAAAAACCCCTTATTTAATAAATAAAGGGTTCCTCGTTAACTAAAATATTTTTCAGAACAGAAACAATCATAAACCCGTTTAAATTATTTTCGTATCTCTTCTTTTATATCCATATAATTAAAAAGCTCTTTCTATTTCTGTCATTAATTTTTCAGGTCCTGCCTCTTTATTCGATGGAATAACTAAAGTGATTCCTAATTCTGGATATATGGCCGAGCGAAAACTGACGCCTGGATCATATCCCATTACATGATATTTGAATACCTTATTTTCTCGTGTTTCAATCCATATTCCATATCCGTAAGACTGTTTATCATTTACATGAATGTGGGGAGTTAAAAGTAACTTTGTATATTCCTTTCCTAAAATTTCATTATTAAATAGTGCCGCCCAAAATTTCAACATGTCTGGTGCAGTAACATATGCACCTCCATCAGCCCCTCCTTTTATTGGTATAGAGTAAGCGTTTGTTCTCCAATTTTGGTTGGTTTCGTCCTTTATATATCCTAGAGCTGTACGTCTTGGTAATTTATCTAACGAAAAATAGCCAGAATCATTCATGCTAATCGAATTAAAAATGTTCTTTTCTATATACTCCGTAAATTTAAGTCCCGTCTGTTCTTCTATTATTAATCCAAGTATGATAAAACCTGCGTTGTTGTAGTGAAACTTACTCCCAGGTGCAAACATCATATTACTGTTTTGGAATAATGGTAAAAAGTCTTTTAAGCTCTTTAATAGATACATAGGTGTTTGTTTCCAAAGATCCTCGAAGTTATCTATAATACTTTCATCAAAATAATCTGGTATACCAGAGCTATGCGTTAGTAGTTGATGTATTGTAATATCTTCATCGAAGTTTGGAAGTTTTATCTCTAGACAATCCTTTAATTTTGTATGAAAAGAAATAACACCTTTTTCAACAAGTTGACAGATTCCAATTGCAGTGAAAATTTTACATCCTGAGGCAATGCCGAATCTTGTTTGTATCGTATTGTTTATACATTCACTTTTGTTTGCGTAACCCATTGCTTTTTCATAGATTAAGTCTTTTTCTTTTTTTACTAAAACTACTCCAGAGAAATCTATTTTCTTTTGTATTTCTTTTACAATTCTATTAATTTCATCTTTTGTTTTTATCACGACAACCACCCTTGTCTTTCGGTATTGTTCTTTACCCTTATTAATTTTTCCATATAAAAGAGAAAGAACCCTTTTATTAAATACGATAAATTGTTAATGAGAACACAAAGTTCATTTCGAATGTATTCCGCTATTTGTGGGCAGTAGGACCCCCATCTCAAAATTCAGCGAAAGCAAAGAAGTTAAGTGGGGACCCTGCTGCCCGTAAAAGCCCGATTGGTGAGGGCTGATAATCAGTGGGGGATGCTCCCCTGATTAAAATTTCACTTTATTGACTCAGTAGAATACAACTTAGATTGTGATGGGAATAAAGTAAACACACACAAGACGATAGTAATAAATAACATTATTACTGACCCTACAATAACTACAAGTTGTATAGAAATGAACTGAGTCGCAACACCAGATAGTATTGTAATAAAGATTGTTACTAACGCAATAACAAGTCCATATATGCTCCCGATCCGTCCCATTATATGAACGGGAACATTATTTTGGTAAAATGTATAAAATCCTGTATTTGCATATGCCATAGAGAAAGATAAAATAAAGAATCCAATAGCAGCTATTAAAAATACATTTGAAAAAGCATAAATTAAATAACCAATTGCGATGAATAATGATCCTATTCCAATTAGAAATGAAGGTGCTAATTTTTTTGACAAAATTGTATTTGTTACGGCACCTAAAATAAATCCTGCACCAGCTATACTAACTAGAAAACCGTATTCACTATCTGTTAGTAGTAATACCTCTTTCGCAAACGATAGTTCAAGTGAATCAGTAGCAGTTGCTAATACGAACATACTTTGAAATAAGAAATACACACATACGACATACACATGTTTTCTACTAAAATTTATAACAGTGTTCCAATCTTTTTTTAATACTGTAAGTGATAATGTATTACTAGTTGTATCCGAATCTTCTTTCTTATCAAGATTCGGTAAAAGTAATGTAATGAATCCTGATAAGAAAAATGCTATAGCATTCATATATATAGCAAACTCTGGTGTACTCGCAATTAATAAAACCCCCGCTATCGCTGGACCAATTAAAAATGCACCAGATCCTATTAAACTGCGTAATGAGTTGAAACGTTGTCTTTGCTCTACTGGAATTAATTTCGTCATATATGTCATAGCAGTTGGCTCATAAATTGCACTGGCCATACTTATAAAGAATACGAATACATAAACAATCCAAAGTGACGGAAGTAAAGGTAAAATAGCGATAAATAACGCACGATATATATCGAGGTGAATCATTAATTTCCGTTTATTTAAACGATCAATCATACTCCCAGACCAAGCGTTTGTAAATAAAGTGGCTAATGGTTTTATTACATATAAAGTAGCAACAGCTAAGGCTGAGCCACCCATATTATAGACAAGTACATTCAGTGCTATTAAGTAAATCCATGCCCCTAAATTCGCAATACCAACTCCGGACAATAGTAATAAAGGATATTTCCAATCTTTAAGTAAATTTTTCATTTTTGGCCCCCGCTTTCAAAATTGTTTTACAACAATAAAAAAATCCCACCCCCAAGACTTTTAATCTTAGGGACGAGATTTATCATCGCGGTGCCACCCTAGTTTGTTAATATGTCACCATACTAACCTTATCAGGTACTGCATTCTAATTCATGCTTATACCATAGCTCTATAACGGGAGCTCCCGTCACACCATCCCCTAATAATAGGTTCCGATGAGCTGCTCAGAGGCTTGGTTCAATAAAGAATTTTTACTCCTTTTCAGCTAAATGGAGCTCTCTGTGAAAAATTCATTTTATTTACTCTTCTCTTCACTGCATTTGATTTTTTCCATATTATCACATATACATTTAACTGTAAATAAAAAATAATCAGATATTTATATTTTCGTCATTTTTGCTTTACGACCAATTTGACATACGAAACGCATTAGCTTTTTATGAAGATAAGGAAATAAAGCGAAGAATACGTCCATCGTTTTTTTTAATGGCATTGGACAAATTACTAATTTATTTTTATGAATAGCTTTCAGTGCAATTTCAGCGAATTTGTCAGCTGAAATTGGCTTATTTGTTTTTAGTTGTTTTATAATTTGATTCTTATTCATATTAATTGCAATTGATTTTTCAAATATGGGTGTATCTACAAAAGTTGGACAAAGCACACTTACATTTACACCGTATTCTTCCGCCTCATAATGTAATGAAGTTGTTAAACCTACGATAGCATGTTTGGTTGTTGCATACGCGGTACAAAGGGGAGCTGGTCCTAAACCAGTTGCAGAAGCAGTATTAATGATATGACCAAATCCTTGTTTTTTCATGAATTGGTAAGCCAATTGTGTTCCGTAAATTACTCCTAATAAATTTATTTCAATAATATGTTTCCAATCATCCAAAGACATATCGAATACTTCTCCATACATAGCAATTCCTGCATTATTAAACATATAATCAATTCTACCAAACTCATTAACTATTTTTATAATAAGTTCTTCTACGGATCCAGCGTTAGTAACATCTAAATATTCGAACCTAGCTAGTTGATTATTATTTTTTATATTATTCACAAGGTCTTGGCCACAAGTTTCATTAATATCAGCGATAATTACAAATATATCTTTATTTGCTAATTGAATGGCTAAAGCTTTACCAATACCAGAAGCGCCGCCAGTTATAATTGCGATTTTTTGCTCATCCATATAAATAACCTCCTGTTGTTTATACATATAATGAAAACGGACGAGTGTAAGGATTTGAACAATCGTTCTAATTCGCGTGTCACGCTACATAAATTTGTTTGAAATAGAGAGTAAAAAAATTTTAATAGCTTCTTCAAATAAAACTTCTAATTTCTCCATTTCAATTGAATGAATGAATTGACATAATCCACCTAGCCATGAACCTAATAAAAGGCATGAACCCTCAACATTTTTCATATAAAACTCACCACTTTTTATACCTTCATCTAAAATTTGTTGATATGCCTTTAAAGGGACAACAGCTAAACCATAAAGTTGTTGAACTGTAGAAGGATTCGTGCTCGGATCAGAGGCAAGTTCTTGCCCCGCTCTTAATAACGGCGTTTTGTAATTATAAAGTACAAATTTAGCCATTCCATATAATTTTTCAGTTGCGTTTGTATACTGTTTTTCTGCTATTTCCCATTTATCATGCCAGTTTTTCATACTGTCTTTAGCTAAATAAACAAATAATTCTTCTTTATTTTTATAATGATAATATATATGTCCTTTACTATAACCAGAGGCTTTAGCAATGTTATCAATGGAGGTTCTTGTATACCCTTTTAAGGAAAATAACTCTATCGCTTTTTCTGCTATTATTTCTTTGGCTAAATCACTATCATATCGTCTTTTATTCAATGTAGACTCCTTCCATCGTTTAATACAAAAATTGAACAATCGTTCTAATTTCAATATATGTAAGTTTTTTTGTTTTAGTAACTGTTAAGTATTTTATTTATTATTTTTTCTGAAAAATACGGTGCGTGAAATTACTCATAAATTTTTAAAAAAGAACCTATTGGATGTAGGTTCTTCAACAAGTTTGAATTAATTCGTATTCGCCTCTGTTAACGGTTGTAACGGCGGTTCTAATTCTAGTTCTAGTATATCTCCTTCTTGTAAATCTTGTCCTTTTTCAATACTTTGACTCGTTACATAACCCGTACCAGAAGTTTTCAAATCTAATTTCAAAAGTTTAGAGAAATACATAACATCACGCATGGACCACCCTTTTACATTTGGCATTTGTGCGTTATTCCCTAATAAAAATATACGATCACCTTCACTCATTACCTCGCCAGACTGTGGATATTGTTTTATTATTTTTCCTTCTCCTAAAATTACCGGCTGTAGCTTCTCTTTTTCTACACTTTTCTCTATTGTATCCATCGATTGATTTACATAATTTTGTACTTTTAATTGAGATGGTTTCGCTGCATCAGCTATTTGTTTTTCTGTATACGGTTTCACCTTTAAATATTCAAGGCTGTTTTTTATAACAGGTTTAAATATTTCAGCAAGAGGCTGAGCTCCATACTCATCTCCTTTTAACTTTGGCTGCTTAATAGCTAAGTATACGATTAACTCCGGATCATCAATTGGAGCCATTCCTAAAAAGGAGAAAATGTAATTCTCTTTCCCTTCCATATATCGGCCGTTTTCAGGATTCGGTATTTGTGCTGTTCCTGTCTTACCTCCAATTGGATAACCATCCACTTTATACATTGTACCAGTTCCTTTTGAAGATGTTATAACACGCTCCATTAAGCTTCTAACTTTGTCCGCTGTTTCTTTTTTTATCGGATTCCCAATTTCTTTCGGTTGATTTTCCATAATAACTTCCTTGTTTGTTGGATTTACAACTTTATCAACGATATATGGTTGCATCATTTTCCCGTCATTTGCTATAGCAGTAGCCGCTTGGATTAATTGAATTGGAGTTACTGTAGAACCTTGACCAAAAGAAGTTGTAACCTGTTGAATTTGTGTATTTAATAATAAAGTATTTTTACTTTCTCCAGGTAAATCTATCCCTGTTTTTTGATTGAATCCAAATTTATTCATATATTGCTTAAATTTATATGGTTTCAGTAACTGATCTTCTAAAATAGAAAAAGCTACGTTTGATGACCTTTCAAAACCTTCATCAAATGTAATTGATCCCCATCCAAATCCACCATTATGGTCTTTTATATCAGAGGAACCAACGGAATATTTTCCAGATTGAAAATATTCTTTTCCGTTATATACACCTTCATTAATGGCAGCTGCTAACGTAAAAACTTTCATTGTTGAACCTGGTTCATATGCATTTGCAATCGGGTCATTTAAAAAGTATTCGATATCACCTACATTAGGATTGTAACTAGGTTTACTAGACATTGCTAAAACCTTTCCTGTTTGTGGATCAGCAATAATGCCAATTAACATAGAAGGATCATAATGTTCTTGCGCTTTGTTCATCGCTTCTTCTAAAAAACTATTAATTTGTTTATCAAGCGTTAAATATACGTTATTCCCATTTTTAGCTGGTTCTACTTTACCTATATCATTTGTAAGCGGAATTCCCCTTCGTGTACCCACATATTCTATATTCCCGTTTGTAGAGCGCAAATATTTATCCAAACTCTTTTCAAGCCCAAACTTCCCTTCCGTATTCCCTTTATCATCTGGTCTAGCAAAACCAAGTATATAGGATGCAAAGTCTTCATTTGGATACACTCTTGCTTTTTCCGACATAAAAGATACACCTGGTATTTTTAAATCATTAATTTTTTCCTTCTTTTCCCTAGATAAGTTCCGACCAATTTTCCCAATTTCAACTTGCGTACGCCCTTCATGAAAGTTTTTTAATACTTCTTCTTTATCAATTTCAAGCACATCGGCTAATTGTTGTGCGGTTTCATCTTTATTTTTCACTTTATCTTTTCCTTTTAAATTCACAACAACTCGATATGTTGTAGAATCTTGTACTAACACCTTTCCCGTTTGGTCATAGATAGTGCCACGATTCGCTTCTAAAACACCTTTTTTATTATGTTGTTCATCCGCGAGGTCCTTTACATTTACATTATGCACGACTCCTACTGCCTGAATATAGACTATACGCAAAATCATAATAAGAAACAAAACAATAAAAGCAATCATCATATATCGAGCGCCTTTATTCGTTTGAAGTTTTTGCATACTTATCTCCTCTCTTTTGGAATGGATTCGTACGAAGATGCGTTTTATAAGTTGTAGTTTTTGTTTACGATACTATATGTTTCGAAGTTTTCTTTTTAATTCCTTTAAAACAATACGAAACTAACTATTGTTATTTTTTGTTTTTGTTTTATTTCATTAAAATACGGTGCGTGAAATTTCCGAATATTAACTTCACCAAAACTTGATTGCATAGCACTCTAAACTCTTTTCTTATTTACTATAAAAAGTTCCCCTCTGGATTTCCAAAGGGGAACTTTTTATAAGAAAATTATGCGATATGGTTATATTTTGCTAAGAAAGGAATTCGTCTCGCTACTAATGCATACATTTTGAATACGAATTTCGCTATTGGTTCAAACATACGTGTACTTTGCATTACTAAACCGCTCGTAACAAGTGTTATGAAAGCTGCACCAAGTATATCTAAAGGATAATGAACACCTACATACATACGTGATATACCGACTAACACTGCCCATAAGAGCGCGATATATTTCAGTTTTTCTCCTCTAAGAATAAATACGAAGGCAATTGAAAATACAAGTACAGAATGATCACTAACGAATGATGAATCTGCTGCATGTGGTACTAATTGGTGTACATCATGTGATACGAACGGACGCGGATGGTAATATACGGCGTGTATAAGAACATTTACTACTAATGCAATAATAACCGAAAGCGTCGTATATAAAACTGTATATTGTTTTCTAATTGCATTCTCTTTCTTTCCATTATTAAACCATAAGATAAGCATAAATAAAATGGCTACGTATGCAGCGCTATTTGTAATTGCAACCATTATTGTATCTAATAGTTTGGATGAATCAGCAAAATTATTAAACCACTGAAATACTGTGTAATTCATAATACTCTCTCCCTACTTACAAGTGTTCTTGATTTACACAGTATACAATACCATTATGAAAATGGGCTTAAACTTTTTTCATCTAATTCTCATTTTACTATTACTCATTTGACAATTATAAAACAAATTTTATACGCTATTTATGTATAAAGCCGGTAAACCTTTATAATAAGGCGGTTCGTATTTTTTTCATGTTTGGAATACATAACATGTTCATTTAAATATACTAATTGCAAAATCATATTTTTTAATTCATTTGAAGTACAATATTTCCGAATTGTTCTCCATGTTCCATACGGCTTAGGGCTCGAATTGCTTCTTCTAACGAGTAAACTTTATCAATAATTGGTTTAATTTGATGTTTTTCTATAAATTTTATCATCTCATTAAATTCCTCACGGCTACCCATGGATGTTCCCATAATATCAATTTGATTGTAAAATAGCGCGCGTAATGGTAATTCAATTTTATCTCCTGAGCTTGCACCAAAATTCACGATTCTTCCGTTTGGTTTTAATACATCAAAATATTTCAAAAAAGTTGCTGGACCTATACTATCTATTATTAAATCTACTTTTTCACCTTGTAAGCTCTCTTCCCAATTTCCGGCACTATGAAAAGAAATATCTGCACCATATTTTACAGCAAGTTCCATTTTATTCTCTACCCTTGAAGTAACACTCACTTTTGCGCCAATTGCTTTCGCGAATAACATGGCAAATGTAGCAACACCACTGCCTATTCCCGGAATTAAAACGTGTTCGCCGCGCTTCAATCTACCTTTAGTAAAAAGCGCTCTATATGCAGTTAATGCGGATAAAGATAAAACACCTGATTCTTCCCAAGTAAGATATGACGGCTTTTCTACAACATTTTCAACTGGTACAATTACATATTCAGCAAACGTTCCATCTTTCGGCCCACCTAGCACTTCCGGTAACTCCGGTACTTCAGTAGCATGTTCCCATCCAATACTAGGATTAATAATAACTTCTGTATGTAATATGTTATCAGAAACACCGTTTCCAATTTCCGTAACAATACCTGCACCATCTGATCCTAAGATTAAAGGTAATTGCATTTCTTTTCTATTATTCATAATAAATAAATCCCGATGATTTAAGCCTGCTGATTTTAATTTCACTTTAACTTCCCCATCATTAAGTGCTCTCTCAGGTGATATTTTATATTCTACACCGTCAAACCCAGTTTTATATTGATGTACGATAGCTTTCATTATTATTCCCCCTTAATAATTTTAATGTACTAGAAATTTCGAAATAAACAAAATGATTTGATCGTAAAAAAAGAAGGAATGCAAAACGCACCCCTTCTTTGAAGGCTTATTTTATTATACATGGTAATGTAATCGTAACGATTGTTTCTTCATTTTCTTTACTCTCTATTTTAATAGCTCCTTTATATTTTTCTACAAGTCGTTTTGCAATAGACAAACCTAGTCCGTTTCCACCTTGTTTTCGACTTCTCGCTTTGTCAACTCGGTAAAACCGATTAAGAACAAATGGTAAATCGGTTTCAGGTATTCCCGTTCCATGATCTATTACACGAATTGTAACTTTCCCTGATTGTAAACTGGATTCTATGCAAATATATTTATTAACCTCTTTTGTATACTTAACTGCATTATCCATTATGATAATAATAATTTGTTCTAAGTAAGATGATGGCATTGAAACATAAGCCTCGTCATCCCCGAATCTCATATCAAATTGAAAATCACTTTGAATTACTATAAAGTTTTGTGTAACATGTTTTAATACGCTATTTACATGGACTGGCTCAGCTGCTATTGGATACATTTGTTCAGATTCAGCTCTTGATAGTTCAAGCAATTCTGAAACTAATTTATTTAAACGATCTACTTCCTTTAAACTAGATTGAAGAGATTTATCTAATACTGCTGGATCATTTTTCCCCCATCGGTTTAACATCGCTAAGTGACCATGAATAATTGTTAACGGTGTTCTTAGTTCATGAGATGCGTCTTCGACAAACTGTTTCTGTTGTGCAAAAGAAGTTTCTACTTCATCCATCATCTCGTTAAAGAGAAATGATAATTTTGCAAGCTCATCATTATTTTCTCGTACTGGAACCCGTTCATTTAGTCCATTCTTTTTAATACGTTTCATCGTATCTGTTATATTTTGAACACTTGATAATAGTTTCTTCGTTATAAGAATCCCACCTAAAAAACTAAATATCAATCCAAATATTCCAGCAATAAGCATTACCACTAAAATAACTTTTAATAAATAATCAAATGTCTCTAGGTTTTTCGTAAGTTCAATAGTGCCAGTAAACTCTTTCGTTTTAATTGGTATGCGCTTAACTAATATTCGATCTTCTAAATGCCTTTTTATAAATGACTCATCTTTTATAACCTGTTTCGGCTTTATCCACGTTTCATTAAAATCTCGTGAAACAGTAATAATCGGCCCCCCATCCATGTCAATAATACGAATCATTTGATGCTTATCAATCATATTGTTTAGAAAATCTTTACTGTTTTCAAATGTTTTACTCGAAAGGGTATCATTTTTATCTTGGAAATATGCCGCTATTTCCGTCACTTGCCTATTTATTTGTTTCTGTTCATAATCTATAGTCCACTTATTGATTACAATAAACTGCAAAGCACTATATAAGATGAACAAAATAAATACTAGTGTAGTGGACCAAAGTGTTAGTTTCCACTTTATAGGTAGATTTCGAATTCGAAACATAATATTTTTTATCATTTCATTATATATCCCGCACCACGGACTGTTTGGATATACTCCTCCTTATCTACACTATGTAACTTGTTTCGCAAATAACGAACATATACATCAACGATATTTGTCTCAACAATTGCATCATATCCCCATACTTGGTCCAGTAAAACATCACGAGTAAGTACGCGATTAATATTTTTCATAAACATAAGCAATAACTCGAATTCTTTATTTGTAAGTTCAATTTCTTCATTTCCTTTAGTTATAGTTCGAGATTCAATCTGAAGCTGCAAATCTTTGAATGTAAGAAATGAAACCTGCTTGTTTTCAATATGTTCTTCTCTTCTAAATATCACTCTCATACGTGCTAACAGTTCTTCAATTGCAAATGGTTTCGGAAGATAATCATCCGCTCCACTATCTAAACCTGTCACACGGTCCATAATACTATCACGAGCAGTCAGCATAATAATAGGTGTATTTTTAGTCGCTCTTAGTCGACGACATACCTCTAGTCCATTTAATCCAGGCAGCATTAAATCAAGCAAAATGAGATCGTAATTCTTTTCAAGTGCTGCGCTTAATCCTTTTCTTCCATCTAGTTGTATATCTACTTTATACCCTTCATATTTTAGTTCTAATTCTAGAAAATCTGCTAAACTTTCCTCATCCTCAATAATTAAAATGTGTTGCAACAGTAGTTCCTCCTAGACGATTAAATGAATAAATAATCCTATTCCAAAAATAATTACAATGATTTGATGCACTTTTTTATACATCACAAATTTTTCTTTATTATTTATTCGCTGTAAATAAAACCCAACAATCCCTAGTACAATTATAGCTAATAGAGAAAATATACCACTGTATATGAGTAAAATATGACGACTCCCTTTTATTAAAAAATAAAAACCGTGAGTAATCGTAACAGCTATTACAGCGTAACCAATTAATACATGAAACTTTTTGGCGAATAGATATATTTCTTTAACTTTTTTAAATCCTTGTATATTTTTATTCTTTAAAAACAACCATATATGCCGTAAAAACCATAGTGAAGCAGCGATAATCGCCCCATATTCACCAAAAGAGCCTAATTTTTTATTTAATCCTTTTACATTCAGTGCATTGCCGTACATAACATTAATAAATAGCAATTCTACACTACAAATAATAATAGTAATGCCTATAATTTTAACACACACATGCAAATATTTATTTCTTAATATCTTCTCCATTTTATTTAATCCCCTTACTAATAAAGGCTTTGTAACAAGCAGTCTATCAAATAAAAAAGAAAAGAACATGAGAAAAAGATTAAAATAAAATGAGAATATCAATTACTATTGATTTTTTTTAGCTAACTTTATTATATTTTGAATAAACGGCGCTTTCGCCTTTGTATATGAGACACGATCAAAAGCATATGTAATAGCAAGCATTTCTTTTAATTCTCTATATTCTTTACGTGCCCATTCATGGCTTATTAGAAAGTCACGAAATAAAATATTGTTTCTCCATTCGTCACTATTATAAATATAAACATGCAAATGATGAGTACCCGCTCTCCATTTTCCCTTTCTAAAAAAACGCCAATTCGTAGCTTCTTTTGGAACAAACTCATATCCAATTTCCGATAGAATTTCAATCCAGTTTTCAGTAATTTGCAAGTCTGTTACGCCAATCATCATATCAATAAGAGGTTTAGCTCCTAATCCTTCTACTGCTGTGCTCCCTATATGTTCAACAGCAATTATTTCTTGTCCTAACAAGGAACAAAATTTCTCTTTTTCTTTTATATACTCTTCACCCCAGTCTTTTTGATATGCTTTAATAACAATTTGTTGATCCATTGTATTCACCTCTTTATAAGTATTTATCATTATATTTATAAAATTTTATATTATTAGCATAGGATTTCCATAAAATATGTCGAATAGTGGAATGTACAACTTAATTATATTAAATGTGAGGTAATCTATGAAAGATAATTCAGTCGAAATTCAGTTAAATAACGTAACATTCCAATTAAAAGAATATCATAATTTTGATTGGCTTATTAAATTAGGGACCGTATTTGCAGTTTTTGACCAGCAAGATTCAGGGAATATAAGTTTTGGTGTAGAAAAAGATGGGCATAAGAAATTTATCAAATACGCAGGAGCACAAACAATTGCATATGAAGGAACAACGGGTGATGCTATTAAAAGGCTAAAAAATTCAGTTACTATCTATGAAGATTTAAAGCATGAATCGCTCATAAGACTAATTAATCATTTTCCAGTCCAATCTGGATATGTATTAATTTTCGATTGGTTTGATGGTGAATGTCTTCATTCGCATTGGAGTTTCCCACCTCCTGAAAAATATAAAAATCCAAACTCACCATTTTATAAATTTAGGCATTTATCTGCTATAGAACGAATTCATTCCTTACATTCCATTTTTTCTTTCCATAGTTATGTAGAAAAGAAAAACTATGTAGCAATAGATTTTTATGACGGTAGTATTTTATATAATTTTAATACAAACGAAACAAAAATTTGTGATATAGATTTATACAGTAAAAAACCTTACATAAATAGAATGGGCCGGCTATGGGGTTCCTCCCGTTTTATGTCACCAGAGGAATTTGAACTAAACGCAATAATTGATGAAAGAACAAATGTATTTAATATGGGAGCAATGGCTTTCTCACTTTTAGGCGGCGAAAAAGATCGTTCTTTTCTAAAATGGGAAGCAAGTAAGGAATTATATGAGGTAGCGTATGGTGCTGTAAATAAAGATCGCGCGGAACGGTATGCATCAGTTACAGAATTCTACGAAGCGTGGTTAAAAGCAGCTAACGCAGTAAAGATATAACCCTAAATTATTAAAAGAAATATAGAGTTTATACTATTTTCATGTATATTAAAAATAGTTTTATGAGCGTTTCGTACTAGTGTGTTCTAGTTGATTATGGCTATTATTGAGGAAAACATATCAGTGATAATTTATGTCTATTTTGTATAAGTGTTAGCAAGTTCGTTTGCAAACTTGCTAACACTTTTTTGTTTAAATATTTCACACCCAAAAGGTGCATACATATGATGATCACCATATAAACCGACTTTCTTAGCACCTAATTGACATAATTCATCTATAAAAGCCTGTGTACCTGCTCGCATATCATCCATTGTTTTCACTTCTACATCAGCCACCCAAACTGTTGCACTCTTGTCACCACAGTTCCAGAAATCACGGGCTTCTACGCGTGCATCATTTTCAGAAACGACGGAATGCATAGTTACCAAAAGAAATCACATGCTGCTTCATAGCTTGTACATAACCTTTATACGATACCTCTACACCACTTGTATGTAAAACTGATATATCATTAATTAATAGATGATAATGCATTACATCTTTTATTTCTACATCTTTTTCACGCTCTTTTATGCTACCCGTAACACGTATAACATGTTTTGTAGTTTCCATACTTCCATCGCTTTTCTAATTAACGACCTGTCCACATATCTTGCACAATTCCATTTTTAAATAATTCATACGGGAAATAACAATATCCTTTATCTCCCCAGTCTTCTCCCCAGCTGTTGCGAATAATAACCGTTTGCTTATCATCATCATATCCAACAGCACAAACAGCATGTCCTGCTGGCTGACCATCTTCAACAATTACATCATCTGTTCCTGATACTGGAACTATACCAGTCTTTTTCACTTCTTCTGACATAAAAGATTTTGGTACAGCAAATCCAAGTACAGCAACTAATCCATGAGCAAGTGCAGCCTTTAATCCCGATAAATCTTGAATACGATGGTAGGTTCCAATTTTATAAAGTGCAGCATCTGATTCGGCCTTTGGTGATGGCTTATCTCTAAAATTCTCAGTATAAGGAAAATCCTCTTCAGGGCATACCCCAATATTTTTAAGAACCCCCATACCATCACGAACATTCGCTCCACTATCTTCCTGAATATGTCCTTCTATTTCTCGTTCATGATAATATAAAAACAAACGAGATAAGCAAGTAAATGGACGACCTGATTGTAATAATAGATATTCTCGTAACCCTGAAACAATTGCATTTGCCGTACAAGAACCTATATTCCATTGGTTTACTATACCTGACATTTTAGGACGAAGATCGACTTGCGTTGGCAAATCCGCCTCATTACTAAACAAGTAACTCCGAAACATTTTGTCTCTTAAATCAACAGGGTCTTTTCTTACATTAAGGTACTTTACAATATCTTTGTTACTGGTAAAACTGAAATTTGATTCATTTGAGCTCATTATAAAAATCCATCCTTTCTTAATATCTAGATAATTCATTTCTTCTCTATACTTAACTTAAAAATTAAAAATATACCTGTTTAATTTTCATTTCATTTTCATTCAATACATCCGTATGTTTAATTATTTATCTTTTTACTTATCAATTTCTATTTTCACTTTATCTCACAACTACTTGAACTCTATATCTTTTTTTCTTTCTTGTTTGATTCAATTGCTTTTGCCACTCACGTGATTAGTCTTGTAGTGCCCTCATATTTTCCTATCTCCCCCCTTCCAAAATAAAAAGGACACCAATTCATTAAAACAACTTGAATTGCTGCTTTAATGAATTGGTGTCCTCTAGTTTTCTAGCTGGAGTATATATATTTCATTATACTTGTCTGTTTAAAAAGATTCCTCCAAG
This sequence comes from Bacillus cereus group sp. BfR-BA-01441, assembly GCF_022663075.1. NCBI lineage: Bacteria > Bacillati > Bacillota > Bacilli > Caryophanales > Bacillaceae > Bacillus > Bacillus cereus group sp. BfR-BA-01441. Next base: position 4,075 of record NZ_JAKUEU010000044.1, on the reverse strand, counting down.
CTTTATCTATTCTGTCTTTCTCATATTTTTGTATAACCTTTGTCCGACGAGCAATTGCTTTTTTTAGTTTCTTTTTCTTTAAATTATCCAATCCTCTCACTCCTTCTTACGAAACGTTTTTTCCATTTTTAGGCATTCCCATCAATTTAATACCTTCTTACATTCAAAAAGCCGCTCAGATGTGAATTGTACCTATATAATTTCAAAAGGATTATTTTATTAGGTTTTCAATCAAACTTCATTTCAAAATTCTCAGTTTCAGATGAACTACTAGACGCATACACCATATACTAATTTAAATGCTTCCTAGGAAAGAAGGTGAAAGCTATGCCATCTATTGTCGGAAATATGGTTGTGCAAAATAGTAACGGTTCTTTCAACTTAGGTGATTTTTATAACGTTTCCCCAAAAGAAAATACAAAAGCTTATAATGGTTCAGGTTCATCTAACGTTGCTTTTGTTCTCAATACATTTAACGGTGTTAGTGCAACAAACACATTTGATTCTGATGTTGCAGACCAAAACCAAGTTGGAACGGTCTAAACTTATTCATTCTCCTCTAACTCCTGAATAAAACCCAATATTCCGTTAATAATATATATACAGTTTCTGATTTCCCTTCATACCCGAAGGCTGAGCAGCTAGTTTTTACTAGCTGCTCTTTTTTAATTTCCTTATTTCTAAAAAATGAAATTTTTATTACATTTTTTAATTTAAATATCCTTCTCATCAATATTTAAAGAATATTACTTCTTCTTTAAGCATCTTTATGAAAAAATACATATACTATTTGAGTGCACATGTATTCAGCTTACAAATTAGGCCTTGTGGGCTGACACCTATTTAAAGGGCACATTTATATATGTGCTCTTTTACTTAAATTTGTTTTCACATTTAAACCGGACAAGCGTATATTATTGTATGGAAACCCTCCAGGAATAGAGGTCAACCTTTCAAAGATCATATTTATTAGTGTGCTCTTTTCATTTGCTACTAAATAACGATTTTGTTAAGTTATACCCCATCCATTTTTCACACGTCTTTCCGCTAAACACATTTGTCTAGAAAACCCTATATTATTAAAAATGGTTATCGACTCTCAACTTGAAATTTTTCACTTTTGATAATGCAACCACCTACAACGGAAATATACCTTTTTCAAAGGAGGCATCTAATGTATATATCAAATAGGATTGGCTTATTTAGTTGGATTGCAACTTGCCTATACTTTTTAATTGAACCTTTCTTTATTTTCACTTCTACAGCATCTTATAACTATTTGCATCATGCAATGAGTGATCTTGGTGTAACAACCTGTGGAGAATTCACCTACGAAATAGCCCCTTATGAAATATGCTCCCCTAATCATTTTTGGATGAATTTACTCTTTATTATTAATGGAATAACATTTTGCATTGGAGTACTATATATTTCACAACATCTAGAAAAAACTAGAATTAATAAAATAGCAACATTTTTTATACTTATTAATAGGAGTCTCCACTATAGTTTCAGGATTAATTCCTGCAAATGTAAACCTAATTGGACATTCTATCCTTGTTTGGATAGGTATGCTTACTGTATTTCCAGGACTATTTATTTTTGCTAAGAATCTTAAAAAAACTAGAAAATGGACGTATTTCTGTTTACTAAGCTTAATAGTAATATTAATCCTGATCTCACTTGTTTTTATTTTCCCCTTACCTGCCGGTCTACTACAAAAACTTTTTTACTTGGTTCTTTTCGTTTGGGGAACTGTATCAACCTACAAATTAATAAAATAAAAAATTTGTAGGTTAATACATATATGACTTTTGAAGACAATCGTAAATTAGGCATTTAACAAGGATGTATAGTAATAACAGATCAATCGCAATATCTTGTTGTTAAAAAGAATGAAAATTATTCTTTATTAAGCATCGCAACTGCGGAATGTATAAACTTTGAAGTTTCACTTGAACATCTTGAAGAAATGGTCCAAGCAGATTTAAAAGAAAAAATTCAAGATATCATTCCACCAGAGAATATTAAAATCGTAGCTCAAAGCAGAATATAAAATGTATTTTCTAAGAGCACTTTCGATGGTGCTCTTTTTCATGAACAGTTTCAAATAACTATTTTATTATGTTTTCTAACTTACAGTAATGTCATAAAAAAACATTCATATATATTTATCAGATGCACTTTTAAATCCCAGAGTATCAAATACTTTTAAGAGTTGACTGATCAATAATATTCGACTTATCTTTAAAAACTTATTAAAAATAACTTAGATACAAAAAAGCTACGTTTTATATAGGATAAAAAATTATCTTACGCAAAGGAGCTTGATTATTTGTGAATTACCAAAATGATAATAACTCTAACATTCACAAACCTTGCACTTGTCCATCCCCCACGGCTAACAGTTTAAATGTTGTTCAAACTACCCCATCAATAGTCTCGGTAAATTCTGCGATTCCACTAGATACCGTGGTAAATTCTAATGGTACGGCAATCTCATTCACACCACCAACAACTGTTTTACTTGAAGGTGGAAGAACCTATTTGGCAATCTATGAAGTGCAAGTTATCATTCAACCAGGAGGTAATTCGGCAGGTATCACTATGTATCTTAATAATAATCCAATCATTGGCTCTGGTACTTCTCTGGGATATACTGCAGGATTCACTTCTGTATCAGCACCCGCTATTTTCACTACACCTTTAGGTATAACAAGTACTCTTACTGTTAATGTAGGACCATATTCTAATACATTAAATACATTGGGCTTAACTCTTGCTGTTGTAGCATTAACATAATAAAATGTAAAACTCTCTAAAATGATTTTATTTATCCCTTAACTGTCTATTGGGCTAGCCTCTAAGAACTCCACATAACTACATATAGAAAAAGAACATTATTTGGTTCCATAGTACTAGGTGACTCGGCTAGCACAATTGCTGAGTCACCTATTTATCTATAATAAAATAAAGCTTTTGTTTAATTTATTACTTGTTCTTTTTTATGCATTATTCTATTACAATCCATTTTCATGTTATAATTACCAACAGTACATATTTTAATAGGCACAACAAATTCCTATTATTTCTAAATGGATTAACAAATAAAAATACGTGTAAAAGAATTCAGAGTTTTACTGAATTCTTTTTTATGGATCTTTCAAAATCTTTTACATCTTCCTTCATTCCTTCTTTTTAATAAACTTCAAATTTTATTACAATAACGCTTTTTTAAAATACAATCGCTTGCCTATAAACTTTGTAACCTTCATTTTCTTTCCTATGATTACAACATCCTCCTAACAACCAAGTATTGGTTATATATCCCATATGAACACCTCTATTTTATTGGCATATACTTTGAAGGAAAAAACATTTCACATTAAACATATACCTACAAACTCAGTTGCTAATAATTTACCGAAAATTACTTAATATTCAATTTTTAAAAGGAGGTATTTATGAGATATAATCGAAAATCAAATTCCCAAAATTCGTGTGATAAATTTCAGCAACCCTGCTTTATTTCTATATCCGCTTGTGATCAAAGTAATTGCTGTACACCTGTTTTTTTCTCGAATTCTCAACAACAAGAATTATTACAAATAATAAATCAATTAAATCAAGCCATCCTTTCTTTTTTCACAACACCAAATCCAACAACTATACAAATACTCCAATCAGCATTACAGGCATTAAATGATTTATTAATAACAGTACAACCAAATACACCAAATAGAAATTTAGTTATAAGAACTATAAATCAATTAATTAATTCTTTACCTACCGCATCTCTCACTCAAATCTCAGCATTATTCCAATTTCTATTCCAAAGCTTGTCTTCACTTATAAGTTGTTCAAATATATCGGACCCCTTATTACAGCAAACATTCAACTTAATTTTACAAGGAATCTTAAATAGTTCGCTATTAAGTAACATCGGAACACCGGGGCCGACTGGAGCCACTGGACCTAGAGGATTTCCTGGACCTAGAGGCGCTCAGGGTTCTCAAGGTGTGCCAGGAATTCAGGGGCCGGAAGGACCAGAAGGACCGGAAGGACCTCAAGGTGT
>NZ_JAKUEU010000043.1:0-47212 GCF_022663075.1 Bacillus cereus group sp. BfR-BA-01441 | reverse complement strand
TACATTGACAAATGAACAGTTAGATAACTTAGTATCGTTATTTGATAAAATGAAAAATCTTAATATCGATTGGAATCAAGTTGGTAGTCAATTAAACAAAGCAAAAGAACACGTTTCTGCCTTCTTAGGTTCTGAAGAAGGACAAAGTTTTCTAGATAAAGTGAAAGATTTCTTCTCAAGTATCATTGATTTTGTTAAATCTTTATTCAAGTAAAAAAGAAGCCCGCCAGTGACGGGCTTCTTTTTTATACAAGTAATGGTAATTTCATAACAGCCTCTTCAACCGAACGCACTATATGATTTGCTTTCTCCTTTACATATGGATGGGCATGATGAAGAGTAAATGAATGCGGGGTTACTTCAAACATAGAAATATCATTGAAAGAATCTCCAATACAAGCAACTTCATTTGCTTCAATTTGCAAATGGTCCATTAGTCGCTTTAGAGCACTCCCCTTACTCACGCCTCTCGGCATAATATCAACATAGCGTTTACCTGATATAAAAACTTCCGCTTCGCCTTGAAACGTATCTCGTAGCTCTTGATCTAACGTCACAATTTTCTCTTCTTCTCCAAAAACAAACAATTTTGCAGGGTGTACAGTCTTACCAAACTCTTCTTCTAACGCTTCAATTTCAGCGATATGCACGCCCATATACGCTTCAAAATTATGGTGATGTTCATTCTTCCTTTTTGTATATCGCTGCTCATTTGCACAAACAATATCCGCTAGTCCTTTTTTATGTATATATCGATATATTTCCTGGGCAACCACATTTTCAAAACTCGATTCATGAAATAAATTTCCATCCGGAAGCAACATTGTCGCTCCATTTAAGCCAGTTGTATAATATGGGAATGAAAACCTTTTTACAACTTCATCAATTCTGTGTGTAAAGCGGCCAGAGGCAAAACAAATATTTGTCCCTTTCTCAGCTAACCAACACAGCGCACGTTCATCTTCTTTTTGCATATGATTCACATCGTAAACGAGCGTGTCATCTAAATCACTTACAAATAATTTAATCATGTCCTCTTCCCCTTCCATACACAATATCTACTCTAAGTGTACACAAAAAATGTTTGATTTTTGTTAAAAAATAATAAATTTTTGCTAAAAAAAATAAACGGGTGTATAATCCCGTTTATTTTTGTCTTTTTACATTTTGAGGTCTTACAATACTTGGTCGTACTTTTAAACTAGACATCGTTGGACGGAGTAAAATTTTTGTTAATGCGCCCCAATCAAATGGTAAAAACGGCCATAAATAAGGTGTTTGTAAACTTTTTATAGACGTTAAAAATAAAATTAATATCGTCATACCAATTACAAATCCCATCTCATGGAAGAGACCTGTTAAAATAATAACAAACAATTTCCCAACCTTATTCCCTAATCCTAATTCATAACTCGGTGTTGCATATGCACCAATCATCGAAACTGCTACATACAAAATTACTTCTGGCACAAACAAACCTACATCAATTGCAATTTGACCAATTAATATAGCGGAAATCAACCCTGCTGCAGACGATAACGGCGTTGGAGTATGAATGGCTGCCATCCTTAAAAACTCAAGTCCGACCTCTGCCATTAACACCTGTAATAAAATTGGTAAATGCGTCATCTTAGTCGGTCCAATAAAAGCAAGATTTGCTGGCAAAAGAGTTGGATCAAATACAAACACTAACCAAAATGGTAATAAAAATAACGAGAATATAACACCTAAAAAGCGCACCCAGCGTAAAAATGTACCGACAGCTGGATTTTGTCTAAACTCTTCCGCGTGCTGTAAATGATGAAAATATGTTGTCGGTGTAATCATAGCACTTGGCGATGTGTCAACAAGTACTAACACATGTCCTTCTAGTAGATGATTTGCTGCTACATCTGGCCTTTCTGTATATCGAATAAGTGGAAATGGGTTATAGCTTTGCTTTACAACAAATTCTTCTACTGTTTTATCCGCCATCGTAATTCCATCTACATCGATGTTATTTAATTCTTGTTTTATAATCTTTACTAAATCTGGATTTGCAACATCTTGAACGTATGTAATGCAAATATCCGTTTGTGATCTATCTCCTACTCGAACCATTTCATTTCGAAGACGTGGATCTCGAATTCTTCTACGGATTAATGCTGTATTTACAACGATATTTTCAACAAATCCATCCCTTGCACCGCGTACTACCTTTTCGGTATCTGGTTCTGTCGGCGTTCGCCCTGGATAACTACGAACATCGATTGCAAACGCTTCCGTTTCACCTTCCACAAATATCACGATGAGTCCTGATAATACTTGGAGCATTACCTCATCCATCGTTTTCACTTTACTTACTTGTTGATGGATTAAGCGATTCTCTAAAAGCTTCACTGTATCTTCTTCTACATCCCTTATCTCATTTGTATCCACCGCTTCTTCTAAAATAGGGATAATATAATTTGTATCACAAAGTCCGTTTACAAATAACACACCAATTTCTTTATTCAAAATTTGAAATTTACGAATGCCAACATCGTATGTAACGCCTAGCCCAACTGTCTGCTTTAAATAATTTTCATTGTCACTTATGAAAGTTGATATAGGGATATCCACTTTTTTAGGCTTCGTCATAAAAACCACTCCTTTCCAAAATTAATTGAATTGCTTTCTTCGTAATAGGTGATCCCCTCTCCCATTCATCATTTCCACACATCTTACCAATGTCACCGACTCCAACGATGACAGGAACATTCAAGTCATCTAAACAATAAATTGTATCTCCGCTAATTCTGCCAATTTCGCCATCTGGAAGTCCAAATTTATCAACACCGTATTCGGTTAAATTCCCATTCCGATCTACACTTACATCTACACGTGCCCATTCCCAATGATGCGTATTAGACGCTACCGCTAAAATACCGAGCACATCAATTTGTTTATGGGTAGCCACATATTTTAAAGCCTTTTCACCAGATCCTTCTCCAATAAATCCACTGTCATCAAACATGACAAATACAGGGTCATATGGCGTTTGCATAATAAGCTCAACAACTTTTTTCCCTGTCAATTTGGTTGGATTACTTTGTGATGCTGAAATACACCTTCCCCCAAATTCCTTCGTTAAAAGCTCAATTGTCCGCTTTGCATATTCATCTCCATCTGTGACCAAAACAACCCTTCGTCTCATTTGATTTATCCTTTCGGTTTACATATAAGTGCTATAAAAAACGAAAACAATATCGCTGCGGAAATGCCCGCAGACGTTAAACTAAACATGCCAATACCAATTCCTAAATATCCATGTTTTTCTGCTGCATGCATTGCTCCGTGCAATAGTGAATGTCCAAAACTTGTAATAGGGACTGTTGCTCCAGCACCTGCAAACTTTATTAGTTTATCGTACAATCCAAATCCATCTAAAATTGCTCCGATGACTACAAAAGTTGCCATTAAATGAGCTGGTGTTAACTTTACGAAATCTAACAATAGTTGCCCAATTAAACAAATAACTCCACCTACAAGAAATGCATATATAAAATCCACAATTCACTCTCCTTTAACTCTCTCAAATACGACACCATGTGCAATTGTTGGAATCGTTTCCTTCTGTTGCATCATCATCGGGCTTAATAATGCACCAGTCGCAACGACAAAAATTCGTTGTAAATTCCCTTTTTGCATCTCGTGTAATAAATGACCATATGTGACAACTGCTGAACAAGCGCAACCACTACCACCTGCAAACACTTCTTCTTGACTTGATTCATAAATCATCAATCCACAATCATTGTATATATGCCCAAGATCATAACCTTCCTCAAGTAAAAGTTGTTTCGCAATCGGCGTCCCAACAGCTGATAAATCACCCGTAACAATCAAATCATAATCATCGGCACTTCTTCTTAAATCTTCAAAATGTTGTTGAATTGTATGAGCTGCTGCTGGAGCCATCGCTGCCCCCATATCCAAAGGATTTGTAATTCCTAAATCTTGCACTTTTCCAATTGTAGCCGACGTAATTTTAATTGCACTTTTTTCATTGCTAATTAATATAGATCCTGCACCAGTCACAGTTGAATTTGCTGTCCCTGGCTTTTGTCCACCGTACTCTGTTGGATAGCGAAATTGTCTTTCAGCCGTTGCATTATGACTACTTACTGTAGCTAAGACACGATTTGCAAATCCACCGTCTATAAAAGCTGAGCCAACTGCTAAAGTCTCCATAGACGTCGCACAAGCGCTAAACATTCCTAAAAAAGGAATGCCCCACTTACGCGCAACATAATTTGCTGTCACTGTTTGATTTAATAAATCTCCCGCTAAAAAGAAATCAATTTGCGATGTTTTTATATTCCCTTTTTGCACTGCTTGTTGAATTGAGTCTGACATTAATCTTCGTTCGGCAAGCTCCCAATTTTCTTCTCCACAATGCAAGTCACCATATGAAATATCAAATTTTTTCCCAAGAGGGCCCTCAGCTTCTTTCGGACCGACAGCAGTACCCGTTGCATTCACATATATATCATTTTGAAATACCCACGTTTGTTTTCCGGTCAACCTCATACTAGCCCTCCTTTAAGACATAAAAATTTTAAAGGTATACCTTATTAACCCAATGATATATGCACCAACAACCCCAAATACAATCACACTTCCTGCCAGTTTAAACATATTTGTAGCAATCCCTAGAACAACCCCTTCGCTCTTATGTTCTAAGGCAGCGCTCGCCATAGAATTTGCAAATCCTGTTACCGGTACCGCTGATCCTGCTCCAGCAAATTGACCGATTTTATCATATACACCACACCCTGTTAAAATCGCGGATAATAAAACAAGGGTTGCAACAGTTGGGTTTCCTGCCTCTTGTTCACTGAAGTGAAAATAATGTATATAAAATTTCATCAATACTTCTCCAACTGTGCAAATGAGTCCACCTACAAGAAATGCTTTGATACAATTTAGTAAATAGTTTGGCTTTGGATGATACTCCTTCACTTTATTTATGTAATCATCCTTCAATTTCTGACTTGTCATTTATATACTGCCTCCTACTTTACGAAATAAATCCAGTGAAACAACGATCCTATTACTTTCCCAAGTACAAGAGCAACGAGTAAAACAATAATCTTCCCCTCTACCCCTACTCGTTTCGCTAAAATAGGCAGAACATTTAACACCTCTGTTAATGCCGCAGCAAGCATTCCGATGAATGTGCCACAAAATATCCCTAATATAACGAGCCAATACTGCGACGTTTGAAATGTAATGTTTTTCAAACTGCACCAAGCCCCTGTTAAAGTACCTGCAATGACTGCCCACTCAAAATATTGAATATGCTTTCCACTTCTCGTTAATTGGGCTAAACGGGGGATTATACCAAGTACAGCTAAAAATGCGACATATCCGCTACCTACCGCAATCCCTCCAGCTAAACCAATTAAAATAACAAATCCAGACTCAATCATCGGCAAGTTGTTTCATATTATCCTTGTTTTCATTAACGATTACATACTGATCAAGTGACTGTTGGTATTGAAACATCTCAACTTCTAACGGACTCGGCTCTTCATTAATTCGCTTTTGAAATACATGATTAAAAAATAAAACCATCCCTAAGCCAAGACCTAAAGAATAAGGGATTTGAAATAAAAGTGGTTGCGCATTAAATTCTCCAGTAATCATGTAATATAACCGTTGATGTACTTGTTGCATACTTACATCTTCATGGAAATAAATGATCGCAAGGGCCGCTCCAATGAACAGTAACAGCCATACAAGCCCGAAAAAAATTGGGTGTGTCTTCTTTTTTTCGTATATAATTTCAACAAGAGTTTGTCCAGAACCGAGTAAATTAATTTGTACATGAGATGCTTTCTGTTGAATAATCTCAATTACTTTCATAACATCAATTACAACATGCGTCTTATCATGCGCTGTTATTTTGTAAACTATCTCATTTTGTAACAACTCAACTACGGAAGAATCTCCGGCAAGTTGAGCAACATCGCCCAGCTTTACTTCATAAGTAGGAGAAACTTTTAAACGATTGCGCATTTTAATATAAATCGTTTGTTCCAACTTTCATTCACCCCTTCACTCTTCCTCGTAGTTGTAGTATGGTTATTGAATTTTTTTCTAATACAATTTTTTCATAAAAAAACATCTGCACCATTTCGGTACAGATGTTTTTTACTTATGCCTTTTTCTTAAATAAGTTTACAATACTTAATGCAAGCCCTCCCCAAATGACTACTATTCCAATAACCATCATCATAATCGCTGATCCACTCATTATGAAACACCTCGATCTTTCCATTCTTTTTCAAGCTTGGCAGAATCCGAATGAATTTGTGCATCCCATTTTTTCAGGCCAATGATTATTGCAACTATGAGGAATGCTGCTGCTATCGACCAACCATACGTTACAACAAACTCAGTCGGATAATCTCCGTAGTTCTTTTTAATATTTTGGATTGTACCATCAATTAGCATATACCCTAACATAAGCGGAGTAATAACGAGTAAACTCACTCTCCAAAACGTTCCTAATTTAATATCAGATACAAAGTTTGCATGATTTTGATAAACTGGTAAACGGCGTAAAATGAGCCCTATCGTAACTACTTCCGCAAGTGCAATTGTAATTAATCCGAAATTATTAGCGAAATAGTCGACAACATCTAAAAACATAAGTCCACCACGTGTTGCAAAAACAAGAGAAACTAACACGAGAAGGGTTCCCATAATTCCAATAGTTTTTTCCCGACTTAAACTGAATTTTTCAGATACAGCGGCAAAGCATACTTCCGCGAGTGAAATAAGTGATGTAATTCCAGCAACCGTTAACGATAAGAAAAATAAAACACCAAACAACGGTGACATCGGCAATTCATTAATAATTTGGGGAAATACTACGAACGCAAGCCCAACGCCAGCACTTGCTACTTTATCAACCGGTACTCCCATATTATTTGCCATAAATCCAAGAGCTGCAAAGACCCCAATACCTGCTAATAATTCAAATCCTGAGTTTGCAAATCCAGTAATAAAGGCATTATTTGTTGTATCCGAGTTTTTCGGTAAATAACTAGAATACGTAATCATAATTCCAAATGCTAAAGATAAACTAAAGAATATTTGACCGTAAGCAGCAAGCCATACTTTCCCATCAAAAATACGACTCCAATCTGGTTTAAAGAATGCATCTAGTCCTTGCATAGCACCTTCCATCGTCACTGCACGAACAACGATAATAAGGAACATAACAACTAATAAAGGAATAAATATACGGTTAACAACTTCGATTCCTTTTTTAACTCCTTTAAATGCAACGCCAAGCACAATAATCCAAACGAGAGCTAACGGAATTAATACTTCTGGTACAAGTCCTCCAAATTGTCCTGGCTTATCTGCAACATGTAAGTACTCTTTAAATAAAAATGATTGCGTGTCTTTTCCCCATGCTCCAGTAATTGCAAAGTATGTATACGATATAGACCAAGCAATAATCACTGCATAATATGTTGAAACAATAAATGTTACGCACATTTGCCACCATCCAATAAATTCTGCACGCGGGCTAATACGGAAAAATGTAAGTGGTGCTGAGCCACGATGACGATGACCAAGGGCAAACTCAAACGCTAACAATGAAATACCAGTCGTTAATAATGCAAATAAATACGGTAAAAAGAACGCTCCTCCTCCATTTTCATACGCTGTATAAGGAAAACGCCATATGTTTCCTAATCCAACGGCAGATCCGACCGCTGCGAAAATAAATCCAGCTCTCGTTCCCCATTGTTGCCTCGTTTCCATGTTTCCTTCCCCCTTTATGACAAGTTCATACTTGGATTATATTTTAAATTGACTAAATTATCAATAAATTCTGTTAATTTTTGTGAAAATTAACATCTCTCTCCTATTAACGGCATAAAAAAATCGAATAGACAATTATTCGTCTATTCGATCTTTCATCTGTTTTAATATTTTCTTTTCAAGTCTTGAAACTTGTACTTGCGAAATGCCTATGCGCTCGGCTACTTCTGACTGTGTTTGATCTTTATAGTAACGCAAGTATACAATTAAGCGCTCTCGTTCATCTAGTTCTCTAATCGCTTCTTTTAAAGCAATTTTATCGAACCATTTCGTTTCAGATTGATCTGCAATTTGATCTAAAATAGTGATTGGATCTCCATCGTTTTCATATACAGTTTCATGTATAGATGAAGGGGCCCGGCTCGCTTCTTGTGCTAGAACAACTTCCTCTGGCGTTAGTTCTAGTGCCTCTGCCACTTCATTAATCGTTGGAGCCCTTCCGAATTCTTTCGAAAGCTCATCTCTCATCTTTCTAATTTTGTTTCCTGTTTCTTTTAAAGACCTACTAACTTTCACTGATCCATCATCGCGTAAGAAACGTTGTATTTCACCAATAATCATTGGAACTGCATATGTTGAAAATTTCACGTCGAAAGATAAATCAAATTTATCTACCGATTTCAAGAGCCCAATACATCCAATTTGAAATAGGTCGTCTGGTTCGTATCCTCGATTAAGAAACCGCTGTACAACCGACCAAACGAGGCGCATATTACTTTGAACGATTGTATCTCTCGCTTGTTGATCTCCATCTTGACTTTTTTGAATTAACGCTTTTAGCTCGTGGTCCTTTAACTGAGGTTTCTTCTTCTCATTTTTGACCTCTATGTCCATAGGCTATTCTCCTTAATTGCATAGAGCGTTACTATTTGATAAGTATTTTGTCAAATGGATTGTTGTCCCGAAAGATTCGTTTGAAATAACTTCTACTTCATCCATAAAATTTTCCATGATAGTAAATCCCATTCCGGAACGCTCTAATTCAGGTTTAGTTGTAAAAAGGGGTTGTCTCGCTTCATCTAAGTTAAAGATTCCAATCCCTTCATCTCGAATCGTGAGTTTCACCATTGCTTCTTCCAAAATTACAGAAATATAAACAATACCTTCTGCATTTCCTTCGTATCCATGAATAATTGCATTTGTAACCGCTTCTGACACAACTGTTTTAATCTCCGTTAATTCTTCCATCGTTGGATCTAGTTGTGCAATGAAAGCCGCCACTGTAACGCGAGCGAATGATTCATTTTGACTTAATGCTGAAAATTGAAGGTTCATTTCATTTCTCATCTATGCCACCCCCAACGTCGCGAGCGCGTGCGCTTCACTTTCTTCTAAGCGAACGATTTTGAATAAGCCCGACATTTCAAATAAACGCTTAACAGGCGGTGAAATTGCACAAACAACCATTTCTCCACCTAATCCCTTTACGTGTTTATATCGGCCTAATATAACACCTAGACCAGAACTATCCATAAACGATAAGTTCTCTAGGCTCAAAACAATATGATGAACACCATGTGTCTCAATCATATCTGTTACTTTCGTTCGCAACTCTTCAGCCGTATGATGATCTAATTCACCCTCTAGTCTCACACATAGGACGTCACGTTTTACTTCTAATTGCATGGAAAGACTCACACGATTTCCTCCTTATGCTCAAACTTTACTTATTCACATACATAAAGATTTTCGTGATACAAAATAAGAATCCTTCCTGCTGACAAAAGAAGAACTATTTCGTCATAAAGTGAAACCTTTCAGCATTATTCACTTACATACGAATAGAAAAGCGGCAAAATATTTGCCGCTATTTTGATGTTGAAAACATCCCAAAACTTCTTTTAAATAACTCCCACCAGCTCGCTGCAGCAACATCTTCTTTTGCTACAATTGTTTGTTTTAATAAAACATCTTTATCTTTTTTAATAACAAGTGTACCAAGCGCGTCACCTTTTTTAATCGGTGCTTTTACTTTCTTTTCAGCAATTACTTCTTGTTTTACCTTGTCCATATTCTCGCCCTTCTTCATAAGAAGAGAAACATTATCTGATGCAACTAAATCTACTTTTTCTTTTTTCCCTTTTCCTACTTGAACTGTCTTAATTTTTTCGCCGCGCGTATACAATTTCTTTGTCATATATTGTCCAAATGCATAGTCAAGAAGCTTTGTCACTTGGTTGTTCCGTTCTTTTGATGTTGGTGCTCCCATGACAACTGAAATGACACGCATACCATTTTTTTCAGCCGATGCTGTTAAACAATATTTCGCTTCTGTCGTAAAACCTGTTTTTACTCCATCTACGCCAGGATAAAAACGTACTAGTTTATTCGTATTAACGAGCCAAAACTTTTTATCCGTATCTTCACGTAAATAATCTTCGTACTTACCTGTGTATTTACGAATAAGTGGATACTTCATCAATTCTCTCGCCATTATAGCCATATCATTTGCTGTCGAATAATGGTCTTTGGCCGGAAGACCTGTTGGGTTTTGAAAATGTGTATTTTTCAGCCCTAAATCTTTCGCCTTTTTGTTCATCATATTTACAAATCCTTCTTCTGAACCTGCGATGTGCTCGGCTACTGCAACAGATGCGTCATTTCCAGATGCAATTGCAATACCCTTTAACATCTCATTTACAGTCATCTCTTCCCCAGGTTCTAAAAAGATTTGCGATCCACCCATTGAAGCTGCATGTTCACTCGCTCTAACTTTATCGGTCAGTTTTAGTTTTCCTTTTTCAACTTGTTCCATAATTAAAAGCATTGTCATAATCTTTGTCATACTAGCAGGTGGTAATTTTTCATTTGGGTTTTTATCAAATAAAACTTTACCTGTATCTTGCTCAATTACGATTGCTGACGACGCTTGTTCCGCTAACTTCGGCGTTGTTTCTTCTGTTTTCTCCTGCTTCGTTTTTTCAGATTGCGCAAAACTCACTGAAGTTCCAGAAAGCAATAACATGAAACAAACAAGTATTCCAAAAACTCGCTTCATGACTAACCCTCCATTCTATATCAGACCTATTTTTTCCAATTCTCCTTTTTTTAATACCAATTTTTTCTATTATTTTCAGTTGACAAATACATTCGTCCCCTATATTGTATTAAGTGTATTACACATAGTAGTACACTTAATACATATGAGGAAGGAGACATTGCTCTTGCATATTCAACTTGACCCAAGAAGCAACACTCCGATATGGGAACAAATTGTTCAAAATATAAAAGAACTCGTATTGAAAAGCATGTTGGCTCCAAGTGATAAACTTCCTTCTGTACGCGAACTCGCTTCTTTACTCGTTATAAATCCAAATACAGTGAGTAAAGCGTATCAAGAGTTAGAGCGACAAGGAATTATTGAAACGTTACGAGGAAAAGGAACATTTGTATCCCAATCGATTACCCCAACATTAGACGAAAGGAAAATCGCTATGGTTGAAAAGCAATTTCATCAATTACTATTAGAAGCCTCTTATCTTGGTATTACGAAAGATAAAATTCATGATTGGATAGATTCATACTATAAAGAGATTGGAGGGAATACGGATGTTGAAAGTGACAAGCTTGAAGAAAACAATTGATAATCAAACAATTTTAGACGATGTTTCTTTCACATTACAAAAAGGTAGTATCGTCGGATTACTTGGAAGAAATGGTGCGGGAAAAACAACTTTATTACGAACGATAGTCGGCATTTTAGACCCAGATGAGGGAACTGTTACATATGAGGATATCGACATTCATAAGAATCCTGAAACGAAACAAAAAATCGTATATGTCCCGGATTCTACTAACATACTGAACGGTTATACAGTAAAAGAAATCGTGAAGTTTTATAAAGCAGTTTATACCGCATTTGATGAACCATATTTCTACGAACTACTAGAACGTTTCAACTTACCAAACAAACGAATTCGTAGTTATTCAAAAGGAATGAAGGCACTGCTTGCTATCATTTTAGCTGTTGCTGCACAGGCAGAATATATTATTTTAGATGAACCAACAAACGGACTTGATCCTATCGTTAAAAGACAGATTTTACAGTTTCTCGTTGGAGAAGTTGCAGCAAAAGAAATTACCATTTTCATCTCTACCCATCATTTAGATGAAGTGGAACAAATTGCAGATACAATCATTATGTTAAAAGAACATACTGTAGCATCTATTACGTCACTAGACGATGCAAAATCACAATTTGCAAAAATACAAGTAGCTTACGAGCGTTCATTACCTCAAAAACTAGAAAACTTAAGCAATATTAAAATATTAAATCAAACAGGAAAAGTATATACAATCTTAATTGAAGGAAATGTGGCTACAACACTCGAGAAGTTTTATAAAGAACAACCACTGCTCATTGAAGAATTAACAATGTCACTTGAAGATGTCTTCGTTACGACACTGGAGGAGGATGGGTATGTTTCATAAGGCGTTGTGGATGTGGAATTGGAAGCGTGGGAAATATGCTGCGTTACTTTTTCTCTTCAGTTCACTTTATTTTTTATCTTTCGAATACTATCAAGCAGCAGAAACTCAACAGTCTCTCTTTCTCCATCCAGAAAAAATAGGTGAAGAAAAGTTCTACTATTATTATTCTTTTTATTCTTCTAATAGCTTTTGGTTAAGTATTATTACAATTATCCTATCCTGTATATTAATTGGCTGGGAGCGAAGTAATCAAAATGGAGATTCACTTATGACATTTCCATTTAAAAGACGTGATATGTTCTTATCGAAGTGGGTTTTCGGTGGATTTTTCATTGTACTATCATTTCTAATCAATTGGGGTCTTATGTATTTTATTTATAAATCTACGATTCACTTTGAATATCAATCTTTCGAACCGTTTCATCGATATTTCTTGTATGCAATTTTCACATATATAGCGATCTATACTGTCTCTTTATGTATCGGTACATTTACTGGCAGTATTATTTCACAAAGCATCTTTAGCATTACTTTTTGCATCATGGGAATGGGAATATTTTCACTCTTACTCCTTTTCTTTACAGCTCACGCTGAGGCGATACAGGGGAATAAAAGTTATACGAATTTCGAAAACGTTTATGAATTCAATAGAAAAACCAACATTTCAAGCGCTATATTAGACTTTTCAATTAGTTATAATTACCACCCTACTGCCCAATCAGATGAAGATCATGGAAAAGTAATACAAAGGGGACCCACTTTTCATAGTTACTACTCTGCAAAAGTAATACTTGTTCCTATCTTCTATACTATTTCCAGCTTACTAATTGGTATGTTTCTTTATGCACGATCACCTAATGAACATAATAAGAAAATTTTCCTTTTTCCAAAATACAACTCAATTTGGATATGGGGTACTACCTTTTATTTTGCATTAATAGGTGGGCAAATGTTAAAACGTTTCGATTTATTATTTAGTTACTATGTTGGATTCTTTTTATTTGGAATCGTCACTTATTTTATATTATCACGTCTTACAAACTATAAAGTTTTTTAAAGGAGAGATCCTATGTTTCAAAAAGCATTATGGGTGCATACCTACAAACAAAGTAAATATATTGTTTGGCTATTTTGGTTAGTAAGTTTTTATGTACTATCATATAAATACTATTTAGCAGCTGCCGAGCAATTAAAATATTTTCATGAACATAATGAATGGAAATATATATACCGATACTATTATCAACTTTCACTTCCCGATGCTATCATGGTTCAAGGAGGACTCCTTATTATATTAGCCTGCATTCTTATTGGATGGGAACGTCAAAATCAATCCAGTGACATTTTATGGTCTATGCCATTTAAACGAAAACATCTCTTCATAACGAAATGGCTTTTTGGTGTGTGTAATATTGTAGCTATCGTTATACTAAATTGGGGACTTTTTGCTATTATGAAAAAGACAACCTTTCATAATAAGTATCAAATATTTTCACCATTTCATACTTACTTCTTGTACATGGTTATCATCTTAATTGCTATCTATACACTTGCATTATGCATAGGAACAATTGCTGGTAATATGATTTCACAAGGATTCTTCAGTGTTGCTATACTTGGATTCCCTTTTATTTTGCCGACTCTAATTGCCGGAGCTATTTCTATTCATACGGTTGGACTTACTTCCAATCATACCGTCTATACGGAGGAAAATGTAGATCGTTACGGTTCAGTAATAGAAAAAATGAGTATTTTAGCGCCCGTTCGTGGATTCAATATTAATTTTAATTACGATCCTCAACGTGCTTATACTGATCAACAAGGCGTACGTCATGATGAACCTAATTTTACGTATATTCCTTCAGCAACAAAACTTACCGGTCCAATTGCAAATATACTTATTCTATTCCCTTTAGGAATGTACTTATATACAAGATCACCTAATGAACAAAACGGAAACTTTCTATTATACCCGAAGCTTAAAACACTATGTATGATATGTTGTGTAATCTTTATTGGAATGTTTGGAGGAATGGCAGCGGGCGGAAGTCGTTCTATCTTAAATTATTATATTGGTTTTATAGGGACCAGTACGATAGTCTACCTACTATTATCTCGCTTATTAAAATTTAAATTTTCTTGGCGTGTGAAATAACCTCCTTTAAAAGGAGGTTATTTCACGTTCTCTCTCCTATCCCCATACACCATCTCTTCTTTCATCCCAAATCCATCACCATTTTGCACAATTTGCTCTGTCGGTGCAACTACACTTTCGGCAATTTTCCATTCCCCACGCTCTTTTACGAATACTTGTAGAAAATAGTTCATGCCATCTAATTGATATGCATTTTCTTTTTTCACATTATAGTGAATCGCAATGTAGTACACTTGAATGTTTTCTTTCCCTATTTTTGATACGTATTGCGATAGTCTCGGTATATAAAGTGCTGCTTTCTGAAAAGATAGTTGCTTCGCTTTAACAAGCGATGAACTTGTTACATTACGTAATGTGTCCCGATTACGAATATTATCGCTATGGTGGAATAATACTGCGTTTTGCATAGAACGAACCCATAATTTTGAATATAAGACTGTATTATCGTTTTCGATGTACTTCACTTCTTTTCGCACCACTTGGATAGGCGTATCTGCGTACGTGAATGTTTGAAAACAGAAAAAACTACCAAATAAAATGGTAAGTGCAGCAATATATTTCATAATCTTTCCTCCGATCTTTTAATTAAAGTATCGGAGTTTCAAAATATTTTTATTCAAAAGAAAAAGGATAGGAGTGCTTTCGCTTCCTATCCTCATTTATTATAATACGCGGCCAAATAGTTCTAAGACCATTTCTATTTCTTGGTCGCTCCAACCTTTAAATCTCTCTTTATAATATTCTTTACGCACAGCTTCAAGTTTTTCAGTTACTTCTCTTCCGTGCTCTGTAATTTCTAAGTACACGATTCGACGATCTGAATTAGAACGTTTTCTTTCTACTAATCCTTTTCGTACGAGACGATCTGTAACAGCTGTAATATGACTGGAGGTTACGTTTACTTCACTCGCAATTTGCGAAGCCATCTGTGGACTGTTTAAAAATAACGCACGTAATACAGAAAATTCATTATATGGCATATGTTCTGCAAAACGTGTATTAATATCATTTTGTAATAAACGTATCATTTTTCGAAATGATGCAGATAAATCTAAAATCAGCGTTTCTCTTTTTTCGTTCAATAGCCTCGTCCCTTTTTTATCATATTTACACATATTATAATCTATAAATACCTATGTTGTATATGCTTTCTTTCCTCAACATTCTCATTTATGTAACTTTTTTCATATAAATTTCTTTTTTGTTCACACATATACATATAAAAAGGATGGTGATGGAAAATGCAGGGTGGAATGAATCCTTATTTACACAACGTACGCACTGCTAATACTGGTAAAGAAGCTACTATTACTGTACAAGGAGAAGGTGTTGTAAAAGCAAAACCGAATGTTGTTATATTAACACTCGGCATTCGAACAGATGATAAAAATGTAAAACAGGCTCAAGAAGAAAATGCAGTGCAATCCAAACAATTGCTGGATGCACTTAAACAGCTTGGTATTGCCGATAAAGATATAGAGACGATTTCTTATACAATTACTCCTCAATACGAATATGTAAATGATAAAGCATTGCTGCAAGGATACCGTGTAGAGCATTTGTATGAAATTACCGTTTTAAATGTACAAAAAGCTGGGGAAGTATATGATATAGCCGTTTCAAATGGAGCAAATGTAGCAAAAGGTTTACGTTTCCGAGTATCTCATCCAAATAAATATTATGAGCAAGCTCTCATTCAAGCTCTGCACCAGGCAGTAGAAAAAGCTCGTGCTATTGCGAGTACATATAATTTAAATATTAATCCCGTTCCCCTCTCATTCGTTGAAGAATCTGCCCAATTACCAAGGGAGGTTACGTCTTATGCTACTTTACATGCGCAAGCAGCTCCACCCATTCAATCGGGAGAGTTAGAAATTATTTCAACAATACGGGCAATTTTTACGTATTTATAAATAATTTCATTTATAAGTAAACGTTATCATTTTCCTTGTTGTAAAAACATGATGTTCTGATATAATAAAGGACGGTGAGCTCTTACGAAAGAGATATCACGGGTGGGAGAGGGATATGAAAAAGAAGGTTTAACATGAAAGGAATACTTGAAAGAACATTTAAATTAGGTTTACACGAAACATCACCAAAACAAGAAGTTTTAGCTGGAGTTACGTCATTTTTCACGATCGTATATATTATGATTGTAAATGCATCAATTTTATCCGATGCTGGCATTCCTCTTGAAGCTGGAATTTTAGCAACTGTTTTCAGTTCATTTGTCGGATGTCTACTCATGGCATTTTGGGCAAATGCACCTGCTATTCTTGTCCCTGGTATGGGTGTAAATGCATTCTTCACGTACACAGCTGTGCATACGCTTGGACTAACTTGGCAAGAAGCATTGGCTGCTGTCTTTATCTCTGGTATTATTTTTGCAATTGCCGCTTTTACACCAATCGCTCGCGTGCTATCAGTATCAATTCCAAAGTCATTAAAGGAAGCAATTACTGTCGGCATCGGATTATTTTTAGCGTTTATCGGATTGCAAAAAGGTGGCTTAGTCGTTTCGAACCCAAATACTGCTGTTGCAATGGGTAAATTAAGTAACCCTGTCGTTCTTGCGACCGTGCTTACTCTTATCGTTGCACTTGTACTATTTATTCGTAACGTACGTGGAAACTTTTTATGGACGATTGCAATAGGAACTGGTATTGCATGGCTATTTGGCCTTGTTGATACAAGTCAAATCGGAAATAGTTCATTCTCATTCGCTAATTACGGCGATGTGTTTGGAGCTATGTCATTTGGCAAACTTTCTTCCTTACCGTTTTGGATTGCAACATTCTCCTTAAGCATGGTGCTTATTTTTGAGAACATGGGACTTCTGCACGGTTTATTAGAAGATGACCGTAAATTCCCACGTGCTTACCAAGCCAATGCAATTTCAGCAATGACATGTGGTCTATTTGGCACAAGCCCTACCGTATCAACAGTAGAGAGTGCCGCAGGTATTACTGCAGGCGGAAAGACAGGTCTGACGTCTATCGTTACGGGGTTGTTATTCTTTGCATCATTGTTTGCACTTCCGTTTGTCAAACTAATTCCTGATAGTGCCATTGCACCAATCTTAATTATTATTGGCGGCCTGATGATTACAAGCATTCAGCAAATTCCTCTGAACGATTTTTCAGAAGGATTTCCAGCGTTCTTAATTATCGTCATGATCCCGCTCACATATAGTATCGCTGATGGCATTGCGTTCGGATTTATTGCTTACCCTATCTTAAAAGTTGCTCTTGGAAAGCGTAAAGAAGTCGCACCATCTATGTATATCATTACATGCTTATTCTTAGCTATGTTTGTATTACATGCTATTGGTTAAAAAAAACACCGAGGAAATCCTCGGTGTTTTTTTACTTAAACCATCCTTTTTTATAAAACCAGGCCATCATTCCGCCGCCAATTAATGCCATTAGAAGAAGACAAATAAAATAACTATATTGTCCACCAAGCTCTGGCATATGCGTAAAGTTCATTCCATATACTCCCGCAATAAATGTTAATGGCATGAAAATAGTCGAGAATACAGTTAATGTTTTCATAATGTTATTCATATGATGTGAGTTTAATGAAAAATAACTATCCCGAATATCCGCCGTTAACTCTCGACTTGCCTCAATCATTTCCGTAAGTTTAAGTAAATGATCATGTATATCTTTAAAATAAATCTCATGATCACTTATACCGTAAAAACGAGTGGAATTCAAAATACGATACAATAAATCACGCATTGGAATAATTGTACGTCTTAACTTAGATAAATCTGCCCTAATATCAAATACTTCTTCTAGTACGGCTCCTGCTGTCTCACCTGTTAAATTATCATCAATCGCATTTAAATGATCTTCAATGTAATATACAGGTGCGAAATAATCATCTACAATTTGATCAGTGATCGTATGTGCTACATGTAAAGGTCCTTTCTTAATCCGCCTCTTCTCACCAAGTGTTTTCCATACTCTTTCAATTGCATTATTATGAGAAAAATGGAAAGAAACAATATAGCGATCACTAACAAACAAATCAATTTCATGTGGTTCTAGCCCATCTTCTCCAAACGCGTGAAGAACTAAAAAGTTATATCCATCATAAAAATCAACTTTTGGCCTCTGTACGTATTCTAGACAGTCTTCAATTGCAAGGGGATGGAACTTAAAATGGTCTTGCAGAATATATGTATACTCTTCTTTCGTTGGCTTATATAAATCTAGCCAATACCATACAATATGGTCTTTCTTTGTTTCTTCTAGAGAAACATCATATAATACTTCATCTGTTTTTGTTACTGCACAAATTCTAATCATAATTTCACCCATTATTATTATAAACAAAAAATAGTAAAAAAAGCCAAGGAGAAATCTCCTCAGCTTTTTTTATTACTTCGTTACGATACCGTGTACTAAAGTTGGTGCATCTACGTGTTCTTTAGAGATCTTCATGTTCTCATAAATTTTCGCTTTTACATCTTCAACATTTTCGCGGTTTGCGTAAATTGTAACGAGAGATTCACCTTGCTTCACGCTATCGCCTACTTTTTTGCGCAGCATTAGACCAACTGCTAAATCAATTTCAGACTCTTTCGTTGCACGTCCTGCTCCTAAAAGCATTGCTGCTGTTCCGATTTCGTCTGCAACGATTTCTGATACATATCCGTCTTCTTTCGCTTCCACTTCAATTTTAAATTGTGCTTGTGGCAATTTAGAAGGGTCATCAACAACAGATGCGTCACCGCCTTGCGCTGATAAGAACGTTTTAAATGATTCTAGCGCTTTTCCGTTGTTCATTACTTCAATTAGCTTTTCACGTGCATCTTCTAAAGATGAAGCTTGTCCAGCAAGGTACACCATTTGACTTCCAAGTGTTAAACATAGCTCTTCTAAATCTTTCGGCCCTTTACCTTGTAATGTATCAATTGCTTCTTGAACTTCTAATGCGTTACCGATAGCTTCACCGAGTGGTTGACTCATATCAGAAATAACTGCCATCGTATTACGACCAACGTTATTACCGATACGTACCATTGCTTCTGCTAAACGTTTTGCATCTTCATCCGTTTTCATAAATGCACCTGCTCCAGTTTTTACATCAAGAACAATTGCATCTGCACCAGCAGCAATTTTTTTACTCATAATCGAACTTGCAATAAGCGGAATTGAGTTTACTGTTGCTGTTACATCACGAAGTGCATATAGCTTTTTATCAGCAGGTGTTAAGTTACCACTTTGGCCGATAACAGCGATTTTGTTTTCATTTACAAGACGCATGAATTCATCGTTTTCAATCTCCACATGGAATCCTGGAACTGCTTCTAATTTATCAATTGTACCACCAGTATGTCCTAAACCGCGTCCAGACATTTTCGCTACTGGTACATCTAAAGCAGCTACTAATGGACCTAATACAAGTGTCGTTGTATCACCAACACCACCTGTTGAATGCTTATCTACTTTTACACCTTCAATAGCCGATAAGTCGATTGTATCACCGCTATTTACCATTGCCATCGTTAAATCAGCACGCTCTTGATCGTTCATATCTTGGAAGAAAATTGCCATTGCAAGTGAACTTACTTGATAATCAGGAATATCACCATTCGTATATCCTTCAACAATAAAGTTAATTTCTTCTGTCGTTAATGCATGTCCGTCACGTTTTTTTGCAATTAGGTCCACCATTCTCATTGTGAAGTCACCCCTTCATTTGTTTTACGATTGCTTTTACTAATGCTAAGAAGTTAGCTTTAACACGTTCTGTCGTTTCAATTACTTCATCGTGGTGAAGTGGTTGATCTAAAATACCAGCTGCCATATTTGAAATACAAGAAATACCTAATACTTTCATACCAGCGTGACGCGCTACAATTACTTCAGGTACTGTTGACATACCAACTGCATCTCCGCCAAGTGTACGAAGCATACGAATTTCAGCAGGTGTTTCATATACAGGACCTGTCATTCCTACGTATACACCTTCTTGTACTTTAATATTTAAGTCTGCTGCAACTTGTTTCGCCATTTCGCGAAGTTCTACTGTATATGATGTAGACATATCAGGGAAACGTACGCCCATTTCAGAATCATTCGGTCCGATTAATGGATTCGTACCCATGAAGTTAATGTGGTCTGAAATTAACATAAGATCGCCTGGCTCAAATGATGTATTTACACCACCAGCTGCGTTTGTTACAACTACTGTTTCTACACCTAGTTCTTTCATAACACGAACTGGGAATGTTACTTTTTGCATGTCGTATCCTTCATAGAAGTGGAAACGTCCTTGCATTGCTACTACTGTTACACCTTGAAGTGTACCAAATACTAGTTGACCTGCATGGCCTTCTACAGTTGATACTGGGAATTCAGGGATTTCACTGTAAGGTACTGTTACTGCATTCTCAATTTCGTCTGCTAATACACCTAGTCCTGATCCAAGGATTAGTCCTACTTGTGGTGTCTCTTGAAATTTCTCTTTTAAGTATGAAGCTGATTTTGTAATAAGTTCACGATTCATTTGTTTATCCCCCTATTTCTTTAGCTCGTTTAAGAAGCTTGTTCCGTATTCTGGCATTTTCACACCGAAGTTTTCTGCTACTGTTGCACCAATATCAGCAAATGTTTGACGAAGTGGTAACTCTTGTCCGCCTTCTTTCATGCTTGGGCTATATGCTAATAATGGTACATATTCACGTGTATGGTCAGTACCAGGGTGAATTGGATCATTACCGTGGTCTGCTGTAATTAATAATAGATCATCTTCTTTTAGTTTTGCGAATACTTCTGGAAGACGTGCATCATATTCTTGCAGAGCTTCTCCGTATCCTTGTGGATCACGGCGGTGGCCGAATAATGCATCAAAGTCAACTAAGTTTAAGAAGCTAAGACCTGTAAAGTCCATATTTAATGTATCTACAAGCTTATCCATTCCATCCATGTTAGACTTCGTACGAAGTGATTCAGTTACCCCTTCACCATCATAAATATCAGAGATTTTACCAATAGCAATTACATCGTAGTCACTATCTTTTAATTCGTTCATTACTGTACGGCCGAATGGTTTTAATGCATAGTCATGACGATTTGGTGTACGTGTAAAGTTTCCAGGTTCACCAACGAATGGACGAGCAATAACACGACCTACCATGTATTTCTCATCTAATGTTAATTCACGTGCAATTTTACAGATTTTATATAACTCATCAAGTGGCACTACTTCTTCGTGTGCTGCAATTTGCAATACGCTATCAGCAGAAGTATAAACGATTAAAGAGCCTGTTTCCATTTGCTCTTGACCAAGTTCATCAAGAATCTCAGTTCCAGAAGCTGGCTTATTACCGATAATTTTACGGCCTGTTTTTTCTTCTAATTCATCAAGTAATTCTTTCGGGAATCCTTCTGGGAACACTTGGAATGGTGTATCAATGTAAAGGCCCATGATTTCCCAGTGACCTGTCATTGTATCTTTACCAGTAGATTTCTCTTGCATTTTTGTGTAATATCCAAGTGGTTTCTCTACTTTAGAGATACCTTTCATTTCTCGAATGTTACCAAGACCTAATTTCACCATGTTAGGCATTTGTAACCCATTCATATGTTCAGCAATGTGACCAATTGTGTCAGATCCTAGATCACCAAATTGCTCAGCATCTGGTGCTTCACCGATTCCCACAGAGTCCATTACGACTAGGAATATACGTTTATATTTATTCATAACTGCGACCTCCTATAAGTTCAGTTCTACTTCTTGTAGTATGTTCAAAACGCTATAAAGTGAAACTGTTATCCAAAAGAATTCTCATTGTCAAACAGTACTTCTTTAAATCATTTTCTAACCTATTTCGTTTACTTGAAACGATTCAAAAACATTTCTAGTTTTTTCTAAGTCAGATGTCAGACATCTGATACTGATATCATAACATGTTTACGCTTTCTTTTTAATACATTTTCGTAGAATTTCTCATTTTCTTCACACTTCTATTGTAATCCATTCTGCAACGAAGTGCTAATTTTTTTATGATTTATTTCTTCATATTAAAAATAAAAAGTAGCTCTAAAGAGCTACTTTTTATTTTACTTCTATTGTTTCTTCTTTATGTTCATGCAATTCGCCTTTTCTTACATGTACTTTCACTTTGTAAGCACCGTTCTCTTTGAAAGTATGTTTCGTTTCATACTCTCCTTTATTCCCTTCTTTCGCTGGAATAAATTCGTGTTTTTCAACACCATCTTTCCAAATCTCTAGTTGTACTTCAGCACCAGTTAATGCTTCTTCTTTTTGCTTTAAATGAACTTTCATTGTAGATTCAGCATTTGCCTTTATGTCTCCAGCCATAAGATGGATCATTGTGTCACTTTTATGATCTCCATGTCCTGCACTGTGATCACTATTTTCTTTTTTCGCATCTTCTACTTTCGCATTTCCTACAGCAACTTTCACTTCTGGCATAACGTGCATTTCACGTGCATTTGTGTGAGCAATAATATGGTATACTCCATCCGTTTCGAATGTTTTCTCTACTGCATAAACACCTTTTCCTTTATGCTTACCATCTAACATCTCGTGCTTTTCGTCGCCATCTTTCCAAATTTCAAACTTTACATCATCGGCATCCGTTACTTTTTCTTTCCCTTGTGTAACAAGTGCTTGTACTTCTGTTTTTTCACCTGGTTTAATTTCTTTCGGATTTGTTTGGACTGCTACTTTTACAGCTTCAAGTTTCTGTTCTTTTTTCGGTTCTTCTTTGTTTGTATTACAGCCAGCCAACGCTAGCATCGCGATAAATAAAGTTATAATCAGTTTTTTCATCATCATTTCCTCCTTTATACTTTATTTAGTATAGAGGAAATACATTGTAATATTCCAGTCTTCTGCTGAAAACAATATACGAAATGTTTGTGAAGTTTCTGTGAAACGGTCTTCCCCTCTTAATCTATGAAAAAAAGAGCATAGTAACTATGCTCTCGGATGAAACTGTTTATATACATCTTTTAATCTAGTTTTTGAAACGTGCGTATAGATTTGCGTAGTTGAAATATCTGCATGTCCAAGCATTTCTTGTACAGCACGTAAATCTGCTCCATTTTCTAATAAGTGCGTAGCAAACGAGTGACGCAACGTATGAGGTGTAAGTTCTTTTTCAATATTTGCCTCTTTCGCTAATCGTTTTAATATTTTCCAAAATCCTTGTCTTGATAATCGATTACCATGATGGTTTAAAAAGAGTGCATCTACTACTTTTTTCCCCATTAATTCTCTTCTTCCTTTTTCAATATACTTTTGAATTGCTTCCGTTGCTAAACTTCCTAGTGGAATAATTCTTTCTTTATTCCCTTTCCCTATGCAACGAACAAATCCCATCGTTAAATGTACATCTTCTAAATTGAGTGCAATCAATTCTGAAACACGAAGTCCTGTCGCATACAGTAACTCTAGCATCGCCTTATCACGAATACCAAAAGCACTTGTCATTTTTGGTGTTTGAAGTAACGCCTCTACTTCATCAACTGATAATACCTTTGGTAATTTCCGTTCCCCTTGTGGCGTTTCAATATGTACGGATGGATCGTGTTCTACCGCTCGTTCACGAAGTAAAAATTGGTGGAACGAACGAATTGATGCGATATGACGCGCCAATGTTTTCGAAGATTTTCCGTTCTCTTTTAAATACTGCAAAAAGTTAACAATGTGTAAACGGGTCACTTCATGAAAAGTTTTCGTCTGTTCCACATTTTGCAAATACTTTACGTAGCTTTTTAAATCCCGTTCATAAGATACTACTGTATTCTTTGCTAATCCTTTTTCGACAACCATATAATGAATAAAATCTTTTAATTGATCTTCCACTCTACACTACTCCCCATTTTCATAGAAAAACATCATTCTATTTACGAAAGCATCCTTTGCCGGTTCTTCATTCCCTGATACTTTTTCTACAGTCTCTTCTTTAGGTTTTTCATAACGATGATAGCTTTCATATTCTTCATTTATCCATAGTATAGCGAAATAAAACAAAATCGTACAACTTGTAAATAATAAAAATACTTTTATTCCATCAAAAGTTAATTTTAAAGCTCGGCGCATTGTAAATTCCTCCAAAATATAAGTTATTACAACATATGCCAAGCTTTCACCAATTTATACCTTATTCAAATAAAAAACCTCTTCCTAGATAAATAGGAAAAGGTTATTTTTCATCCGTTTCATTTTCTTGACAATTTTTACAAATCCCATGGAATGTTAAACGATGATCTTTCACCTTAAAGCTCCAGTCTCGTTCTACTTTCCTTTCCACTTCACCAAGTAAATCTTCTTGTATTTCTTGTACAGCACCACATTGTGTACAAATCAAATGATGGTGGAAACGCTGCGCACCTTCTTGGCGTAAGTCATAGCGTGAAACACCGTCTCCGAAGTTAATCTTATCGACAACTTTTAACTCAGATAATAGTTCTAAAGTTCGATAGACGGTTGCTAATCCGATCTCTGGCGACTTTTCTTTTACAAGGAGGTAAACATCTTCTGCGCTTAAATGATCTTCTTCATTTTCTAGCAGCACACGAACTGTTGCTTCACGTTGCGGTGTTAATTTGTAGCTCGCTGCATGTAATTGCTTCTTAATTCGTTCAATTCTTTCTTCCATTCGGTACTACTCCCTCCTCGCCACTCTTACACCATTATATCAGAAGAAGGGCTTCTGTCAAAAGAAAAAACAATAAAAACAAATTGATAATTATTCTCAAAAAGTATTTATTTTTTATTAATAGCCTCAACGACTTCTTTCATTAAAACTGGTGATGCGTAAGCCTCCACACTAGAAGCAAGTGCTAACACCACTCCAATTACGAGAAAGAAGCATGTATAACGGATTAATAATGGTAATAGTGGCTCGGTTATTTTTCTAATAAATTGATGCCTAATCATCCGTAAAGAAAAACTTGCAGCAATGGTTGTCATAACGAGAAAGACTGGAATGATAATTAAATTTTGTGGCAAAACAGATACAAATGCTAATAATAGTCCATTCCATCCATGCTGACTTACTAAAAAACCAACTGTAAATCCAACGACAACTCCTTTTACAAATAATAAAATAAAAATAAGTGGTAATCCAATAATTGAAATTCCTAAAATCCAAATAAATCCGATGTATTTTAATTGCGAAAAGTAACTTTCTCGAAACATTTCGCCCGCAATGGCAAATTCTCCTTTAGAGACTTGTCCAAAAAAACGTTGTAAATAAAATGATAAATCTTGTTTTTGATTGATTTGTAAACTATTCACAAGAATGGCTCCGAATATTACTCCCATCAATAATAAAACAGCGTTAAATATATATAATGAAGAGTTTTCCTGTATGTGAGACATTACACGGTCTTGCCAATTTTTTCGCCACATTTTTCTTCCCTCCGTTCACACTCTTATTAAAAATGTATGAAAGAAAAAAAAAAGTATGACGAATTAACATTGAAATTCCGCTCTACTTTGCTAAACTAAAAAGTAGAGAATAGGAGGGATTTCTCTTGAAACCATTATTATTAGATTTTCCAACATTATTTCAAACTGAACGCTTGCAAGTTCGTAAACCATTTCCAGGTGATGGTGCAGAAGTATATGAAGCAATTCAAGCTTCTCTAGAAGACTTAGTACCGTGGATACCAATTAACGCTGAAACAGAAGAGAGTGCTGAAGAAATTGTTCGCGAAGCTCACGGACAGTTTTTACTTCGTGAAACACTTGATTTTCACTTATACGATAAAGTATCTGGTACATTCATCGGAGCAATTACACTAAAGCCTGAAAACTGGGATATTCCAAAGTTTTCACTTCACTTCTGGCTACATAGTGCCTATACAAAACAAGGCTATATGACCGAAGCTGTTAAAGGTGCAATTCAGTTCGCCTTTGATAAACTAGGCGCTAGAAGAATTGAAATTCGTACTGATGCAACAAATATAAATGCATGTAGCTTAGCAGAACGTCTAGAATTCATTCTAGAAGGGACAATGGAAAATGATTTCCTAGCACCAGATGGTAGCTTACGTGATGCACGTGTATATGCAAAAATCAATTAAAAAACACTCGCCTTTGGCGAGTGTTTATTTTTGTAGTTGTAAATATTGTACTGCAAACATCGTCTTCGCATCATGAATACGAAGATCTTTCATAAGAGTAATCGCTTCTTCTAACGATACTTCCATTAATTCCACAAACTCATCTTCATCTAACTCAGCTTTATTTTCTTTTCTTGTCAAACCTGTCGCTTTATATACATATAAAATTTCATCTGCGAATCCTGGAGATGTATAGAAAGAAGTAATGAGCTCCATATTTTCACATACATATCCTGTTTCCTCTTCTAATTCACGAACTGCTGTTACCTCAGGTTTTTCACCAGGTTCTAACTTGCCAGCCGGAATTTCTATAATCGCCTTTTCAAGTGCTTTACGATACTGCTCAACAAGCACAATTTTCCCCTCATCAGTAATAGCAATAATAGCAACTGCACCAGGGTGATTTACAATTTCACGTTTACTCATTGCTCCATTTGGTAATACTACATCATCAACACGAACTTTTATAACTCTACCATCAAAAATTGGCTCAGTTTTTACTGTTCTCTCTGCAAGATTACTCATACTACTTCATCTCCCTGTTCTATTTCCTATTCTTTCCTCATACATTTTACCACATTGAAAGGAGCGTGATAGAAATGAAAGTTTATATTTTACCAAATCGCGTCACTTTAGTCGGAAAAGCATGGCAAATTCGCCATAAGCTAAAGCAATATAGCAAAGAGTATACAACTGTACAAGAGTGGATTACAGCAAATAAAGTGAAACATTAATCATGCTTTTACGGGCAGTTAATGCGAAGCGGAAAGTAAACGTTTGTCAACCTCTTTTCCCTCTCGTACAATAAAGGTAAGGAGGTTGACCTATGAAAAAACGTCAATTAGGAAACTCAGATTTGTTTGTTACAGAAATGGGCCTTGGCTGTATGTCTCTCGGTACATCTGAAACAGAAGCTATGCATATTATCGATGAAGCGATCGATTTAGGAATTAATTTTTTTGATACAGCAGATTTATATGATTACGGATTAAATGAAGAATTTGTTGGAAAAGCCTTGAAGGGAAGAAGAGACCAAATTGTACTTACAACGAAGGTTGGAAATCGTTGGACAGAAGAAAAAAATGGCTGGTCTTGGGATCCTTCTAAAGCTTACATAAAGACTGAAGTAAAGGAAAGTTTACGTAGACTTCAAACTGATTATATTGACCTTTACCAACTTCATGGCGGAACAATTGAAGATCCAATAGATGAAACAATTGAAGCTTTTGAAGAATTGAAAAAGGAAGGTATTATTCGCCATTACGGTATTTCTTCTATACGCCCAAATGTCGTTCGTGAATATGCAAAACGCTCAAACATCGTTAGTGTACTAATGGAATATAACCTTTTAAATCGTCGTCCAGAAGAATGGTTCCCCCTTCTAAATGAACACCAAATTAGCGTCATTGCCCGCGGGCCACTTGCAAAAGGAATTTTAACTGACAATAATGCAAGAAAGATAGAAAGAGTAAAGGAAAAGGATTATCTCTCTTATTCTTACGATGAATTACATGCAACTCTAGCAAGTGTAAAAGAAATGATTGGAGAACGCTCTTTAACAGGAACAGCTATTCAATATTGCTTACATAATAAGACTGTTGCAGCTGTTATACCTGGTGCAAGCTCTCTTCAACAATTACAGGAAAATATACAAGCTAGTCAACAGTTACCTTTAACGAAAGAAGAATATATACAACTTCAAAAGATTGTTAAATATGACACATATGCTTTGCATCGTTAAAAATATCGAATTACCGATAAAACAGAAGACTGTCTCCAGTATTAGGAGACAGTCTTTTTTATAACGTATCATATTTATCAGGATTCGTTCCTACATGTAAATCACGATTCAACGTGTTAATTTGACGTATCTCTTCTTCAGTTAGTGCAAAATCAGAAATAGTAAAGTTTTCTTTAATACGAGATGGTGTAACAGATTTAGGAATTGTAACAATCCCGCTTTGAATATCCCACCTTAATATAACTTGTGCAGGTGTTTTTTCATATTTGTTAGCAATAGCCTGAATGATTGGATGCTGGAATACTTCTCCGCCCCTCATTAACGGACTCCATGCTTCCATTTGAATTTGCTCATCTTGACAATAATTTCGCAACTCAAATTGCGTCAACATCGGATGAAGTTCCACTTGGTTTACCATCGGCTTCACTTTGCAATTTGGTAATAATAGTTCTAAATGATGTTTATGAAAATTAGAAACACCAATCGCACGCACTTTACCTTCTTCATACAATTTCTCTAAAGCTCGGTACGTATCAACATACTTCCCTCTTACCGGCCAATGTATTAAATATAAATCTACATAGTCCATTTGTAATTTTTTCAAACTCTTTTCAAACGCCTCGAGTGTCTCCTCATATCCTTGATCGTCATTCCATACTTTTGTTGTAATAAATATATCTTCTCTTGGAATTCCTGATTCACGTATCGCCTCTCCGACACCGCTTTCATTTTCATATACAGTTGCTGTATCAATCGAACGGTATCCAACTTCTAACGCTGTTTTTACTGCTTGCTTTACTTCGTCTCCTTCTTTCGCTTTATATACGCCTAGACCAATCATCGGCATTTTCACGCCATTATGAAGTGTAGTTGTTGGAATATGCACAGTCGTCTCCCTTTCATTGTTACATTTTTTATAAGCCACAATTTTATTTCAACAAGATTCATCCCAAAAGTCAAAACATACGTACAGTTTACATAACACTTTTATATAGCTAAAAAATAGCGTGAACTCATTCATTCACGTTATTTTTTCTCCATTCTTTCGCTTTCTCATCCACATTGCGCACAAACTCATTTTTTCCTTCCGTATATAACGCGCCATCATATGTATACTTTTCGGCTAATTCTTTCTTTAAGGTTGCATATGCCTCTGCTTCTTCACAATGAGCCATCATATAATCACGAAATGCTAAATGCCTTACTATCTCTGGATTTCCTTTTTCAAACACGTGTAAATGATACGAGCGTTTTTCTTCAGTTCCATGAATAAAATATCGGCGTCTTGAAATACCATTTTCCCCTTTTACGATGTAACCAAGCTCTATAAATCGTTCATTCCACCCATCTACTCTTTCGATATTTTCTACTTCCATGATCATATCAATAATAGGTTTAGCTGCCAGTCCGGGAACTGACGTACTTCCAATATGATAAATTTTTACCGTTTCTGGCATCGCTGATTTTAATCTTTTAGCCTCCATTTGAAATTTTTCACTCCAATGGTTTTCATGTGGAACAACGACAATTTTTCTCATTCTAACTCCCCTTTTCTTACAAGCTCGTCAAAAAATGATCAGTGGTATTTCACTGATCATTTTTTTATTATTTAAAGTCTTTCCAAGTAAGGTTACTTTCACTTAGCAGTTCTTCAAATGATTTATTCTTTTCACGTTCTTTTTGTTCTTGGCGCTTTCTTTCCAGTTCAGCTGCCTCTTTTTCCTCTTCCCTCACTTGCAACTCTTTCTTCTTACTCTTTAATTGTTGCATGAGTGAATCATTTAATTGATCGCCTAATGTAAGTGTTTCTTTCTTTGGTTGATTCACTTGTGATTGTCTTTGCATTTGTCTTTGTTTCTTTTTCTTCATGCTACTCACCTTTTACTTTTTTCTCCATTATAGTAGATACACAATGAAATCGACAATAAAAAAGGGTCTTTACTCTATTATTCACTTTTTGTAAATATGTTAATTTTTCGAAAAGACTAAATTTTTATGTAGCTATAATCCTATGAATCTATTAAAATTATGTCGTATGATGTCAGATTATAAAAAAGGAGAATTATATTATGTGGAAAAAAATTATTCCTGCCGTTGCTGTTTTAAGCACCATTACTTTTTCAAGCGTATTTGCCGCTCCCCCATCTCAGAATCCAGCTGAACAAAACCGCTACATAGACGTACAAATGCTTGGTATTAATGATCTCCATGGACAACTAGATACTGTTAAAAAAATCAATAATAAAGAAGCTGGTGGCGCTGATTACTTAGCTACTTATTTAAAAGAGCATAAAAAACAAAACCCTAATACACTTCTCGTACATGCTGGTGATATCGTCGGAGCTAGTCCACCAGTTTCAGCATTATTACAAGATGAACCGACGATTGAATTTTTAAATGACTTAAAATTTGATGTCGGTACAATCGGGAACCATGAATTTGATGAAGGCATTGATGAAATGAAACGCCTCATTTACGGTGGATATCATGAAAAAACAGGAAATTTCAAAGGGGCTAACTTCCCCTATGTAGCTGCTAATTTCTATAACAAATCAACTGGCCGCTTATTTTTACCACCATTTACTGTAAAAATGGTAGATGGTGTTCCTGTAGGATTCATTGGGGTTGTTACAACTGATACACCAAATGTCGTTATGCCTACGATGCTTAACAATGTACAAATTACTGATGAAGTAGAAGCAATTAATAAATCAACACAACAATTAAAACGCCTCGGCGTTAAATCTATCGTCGTTCTTGCTCATGTCGGTGGAACAACCGATGAGTCTGGGGTAACAAATGGCGATCTTACTCGAATTGCAAATGAAACAGACCCAGAAGTTGATGTTATTTTCGGTGGACATAGTCATACGTATGTAAATGGTACAGTAAACAATAAACTAATTGTCCAAGCAAATTCATACGGAATGGCTTTCTCAGACGTCGATGTAACAATTGATCGTAAAACAAAGGATATTGTAAAGAAAAAAGCTGAAGTTATTACAACGTATCATGAAGGTGTAGAACCTGATAAACAAGTAAAGAAAAAACTAGATCAATATAAAGAAAAAATCGCACCACTTGTAAATGAAGTGGTCGGAAAATCTACAGCACCTATCGACCGTAAACAAAATGATGCTGGTGAGTCCACTCTTGGAAATTTAGTTGCCGATGCTCAGCGTCAAACGATGCAAACTCAAATCTCCCTCATGAATCCTGGTGGCATTCGTAATGACTTAGATGCTGGTGATATTACGTGGGGTGAGTTATATGGCATTCAACCTTTTGGAAATCAATTGATTAAAGTAGATTTAACAGGTCAAGACGTTCGCGATATTTTAAATCAGCAATGGCAAAAAGGAACAACAAGAATGCTTCAAATTTCAGGTATTCAATATACGTGGGATGCAAATAAACCAAACGGTGAAAAAGTTACAAATATACGTTTAACAAACGGAGAAGAATTATCTCCATCTACAACGTATAGCGTAGTTGCAAATGCCTTCTTAGCTTCTGGCGGTGATGGATTCGTATCATTTAAAAATGGTAAAAATGCAGAAACTGGGCCAAACGACTTTGAAGCGTTAGTCAATTACGTAAAACAATTAAAAGAACCAATTCAGCCAGTTATTGATGGAAGAATTCAAAAAGTAAATTAAGTGTTTCTCTAATAATAAATTTCATTTTTCACGTATAATGGATTTGTACTGATCCTCTATTTTATACGTAATATACATCATAAAAAGGATACTCGTTCTTCTAATGAACATAGTATCCTTTTCTTTAGTTATCAAAATGTGATGTTTTGTCAACTTCATATTGCTGTAAAAATTGTTGCAACGCCTCTTCTACAAGTTTAGATTTTTGAATTCCTTTCGATTCTGATATAAGGTCCAATCTTGCTAATATTTCTGTATTAATAGAAAAGGTTCGTCTCTTTTTCTCTGTACTTTTACTCACAATTGGTGCAATTACTTCTTCTCTTTTTCTTAATAACTCATAAATGCTTTGTAATTGCTCATAAATTAATAATTGATAATCTGTTTTCTCATATTGAAGGGCGGTCGCTTCTTGGAGTTGTAAGTGACGTGGTTCTTCTCCATCTCCTACAAAAATACGTTTCTTCTGCTCTCCATCATATTCGTATCCAATCAATCTTAATTTCTTCGATAATGTATACGGGCTTATTTCAAGACGTTTTGCTATAATAGCGATGGATTCACGTCTATTTAAACCATCTATAATTTCTCCAATCGTCACAATTTCCCTCCTCCCGTGTTGAAATGACACTAGTATGGTATGTTACAATGATTTTCTAACAGTATATGCAAAATGAATAGCCTGTGCGATTCATACGATTTCACAAAAGGAGGTTTTCAATATGCTTTTTCGTAGCTACACCCCTCAGTTCTATAACGAAAACAAACAACTCATTCCTAATAGTATCGCTACGATAGAAAGCGTTATGATTAATAATCGAAAACAAACTCTCCTTATGCGTGGACAAAACGTAGAGCAACCTATTTTATTATGCTATCACGGCGGACCTGGGATGGCACAAATCGGATTTATTCGCCATTTTCAAAAAGAATTAGAGAAGCAATTTATTGTTATTAATTGGGATCAGCGCGGGGCTGGTAAATCCTTTTCAATGAAAGATTTCGGAGCAAATTTCACAATCGAACAATTCGTTTCCGATGCAAAAGAAGTGATTCAATATGTACTTAAAAAGTTCAACAAACAAAAACTATTTCTCGCTGGTCATTCTTGGGGAAGTATTATTGGGCTTAACATAGCACATCAATATCCAAAGTACATCGAGGCTTACATCGGTATTGGGCAAATTGTACATATGAAACAAAATGAAGAATTGCTATATCAACATTTAATTCATTCTGCAAAAAAACATGATCATAAAAAAGCATTAGCTTCCCTTTTAAAATTAGGCAAACCACCATTTTTAGATACGAGACGTCTCATTATTCAAAGAAAGTGGCTTGGCACATTTGGAGGCGCAATCCAAAACGGATCTTCCTTTTCTTTCATACGAAAAGGTTTCTTTTCTCCCGAATATACGCTATTAGATTGGTTCAAGTTTCTCGCAGGAAATTTAAAATCTGGCATTTTATGGGAAGAAATGCTGACAATCGATTTCTTTTCTTCTATCTCAAGTTTATCTATTCCAGTTTATTTTTGTTCTGGTCGCTATGATTATCAAACTCCTTATGCACTCGTTCAGGAATATTGCGATATTATTGAAGCGCCTATAAAAAAGATGATTTGGTTCCCAAATTCAGCACATTCTCCTGATTTAGAAGAACCAGAATTATTCGCTAATTCTTTACAATCAATTAAACAAGAGCTAGCTTTTCAGCATTAGTAACAAAAGGCTCTTTTACATTTCATAGAAAACATTTTATAATAATATGTCGCAAGTATGTATAAACATAGCAAAATGTTTCATATTTACTTGTCTTAACAGAATAAAAATTTAGGGAGATTACATTTATTATGAACGCTGTACTCGTCGCAGTAGCAATTATGCTATTGCTTAGTTTGTTACGTGTCCAGGTCATTGTCGCCATCATTGTTGGAGCTTTAACAGGCGGACTTATCGGCGGACTCGGTATTTCAGAAACGATTAATACTTTTACAACTGGTCTTGGAAACAGTGCTCCAATCGCTTTAAGTTATGCAATGCTTGGTGGTTTCGCTATTTCCCTTTCCAAAACAGGACTTCCAGATGCTATGATTCAAACTGCATTAAAATGGATTGGCAATGAACAAGACACGAAAAAACAAGTTTATTCTAAAATACTTATTTTATTCATTATTTTAACGATGGCTTGTTTCTCACAAAATGTGATTCCTGTTCACATTGCTTTCATCCCCATCTTAATTCCAGCACTTTTAAAAGTATTAAATGAGCTGAGAGTGGATCGCAGACTTGTCACATGTATTATTACATTTGGATTGATTACTCCTTATATGTGGATCCCTGCAGGGTTCGGAAAAATTTATCATGACGTATTGCAAACCAACGCTGCGCAAAGCGGCCTTACATTTGATGTCACACTTATTCCAAAAGCAATGACTATTCCAGCAATCGGTATGATTATTGGATTATGTGTAGCGGTATTCATTACGTACCGAAAACCTCGTACGTATGAAACAGAACAAATTCATACTACCGAAAATGAAATCGTTCCCTATACAAAACGTAGCATTACTTTCGGGTTATTATCTATCATTGCTACATTAACTGTTCAATTAACAACAGAATCAATGATTTTCGGTGCTTTAGCAGGTATTATCGTCTTATCAGTTAGTGGCAGTCTACCACTTAAAGAAGCAGATGCGATATTAACAAGCGGAATGCGTATGATGTCCTTTATTGGCTTTGTTATGATTGCTGCCGCTGGATTCGGCGCTGTTCTTCGAAAAACAGGACATGTTGAATCTCTAGTGCAAACGAGTGCACATATAATCGGAAATAACAAACCACTCGCTGCATTTCTTATGCTCGTTATTGGACTTCTCGTTACGATGGGAATTGGTTCATCCTTTTCAACCATCCCTATCTTAACAACCATTTTTGTACCTCTTTGCATTCAGCTTGGATTTAGTCCAATGGCCACAATTGCAATTATCGGTACAGCCGGAGCACTAGGTGACGCAGGATCTCCAGCATCGGATAGTACCCTTGGACCAACATCCGGTTTAAATGCTGATGGTCAGCACCATCATATATGGGATACATGTGTACCCACTTTTCTACATTACAATATACCGTTACTTATATTTGGCTTTATTGCCGCAATTACATTATAAAAAGGTGCGTATAAAACGCACCTTTTACTTTTTTATTTTTCCTTTTAATTGTTGAAAAGCTACTTTTCCGTTATCTTTGACATAGCTTTCAATTGTCGGTAGTGATGAACCTATCCATTCACACTCTATACTCCCATTCGGTCCAACAATTTTTAATTTATCTGGTATATGTATATTTAGAAATCTCGCTGACCGAATTAACTCAATAGCAATCTGATCACTTGAGGCTACAATTCCATCTATATACGGATTGTTTTGCAATAATGTAATAAATTGTTTATTTGTATACCCTTGTACACATTCTTCTCGATAAGAGATTCCTTCATCCCAAACAGCGTCTAAAAACCCTGCTATATGATCTTCCATTTCTTCACTTTCTTCTCCCTCACCGAAATATGCAAGAAAGTGACACCCTTTCTCTTTTAATAAAGAAACAGCTCTCTGTCCACTTTCATAATAATTTCCATGTGATTGTTGCTCATCGATCACAACAAACGGAAATGGAATTTCTCCTACACTTTTAAAAACTGCTCTCGTCAAAATAACACCTGCAATGTTATTTTGCTTCAGCATATGTATGTATCTATCTTTATTCTCTATATTACAAATAATGATTTGATAGCCTTCTTTATATGCTATTTCCTCAATACAATGTAGCAAAGTGATGTTTGATTGGTTACATAAATTATCTACAAGTAATGCAATTATCGTTGAACTCTCTTTAAATAGTGGCTTCGCTGCACTGTTTGGCCTATAACGTAATTCTTCAATTGCTTCCTTTACTTGTTTTACTGTGTCCTCATGAACGTATCCTTTTTCATTAATAACTCGTGAAACGGTTGCGACTGAAACACCTGCCAATTTTGCAACATCACGTATAGTTGCCACATCGTCACCCCTTAATATGGTAATAGATTACAATTTTACGGTAACCTAAATTACACTATCCGTCAAGATTAATAACTCATATTTCTGAAAATTGTTACATCATTTCACTAAACGATACTCCAACTGAATTTCATGTAAAATTGGGATATTATCATATCCCATACGTGGAATTTCTTTCTTTATTTTTCGTGCCTCCTCTACCGCATTCACATATAAATTAGTCATTACAAAATTACGTTTTTGGTAAAATCGTAACGCATTCATATTATCATTTGTTGTAATAAGCCAAACCTGTCTGCACCGTTCTTCTTCTGCAACTTGTAATACACAATCCACAAGTTTCGTCCCTATTCCTTTTCTTTCTTCAAAGCTATCTAGCGATACAATTTCGCATATATTTCCGGTCACTTCATACGTTATAATTCCGATTATTCTGTCATCTGAGAGCGCAACAAATCCTGGCAACTCTTCTAACTGATGTCCCTTACCACGTGAAACCATCAATGGACTTCCCCAGTTCTCACACATGAACATTCGGATTGTTTCTTTCATCGCTGGCGTAATTTTTTGTATATGCAGCATTTCCTATTTCTCCCCCTTTATATCATTGTGATACAATATAAGTGTATCACATGTAACGGTATTTGGAGGATGAGGTAAAGTATGAAACGTTTTTTTGCAGCATTGTTTACTATACTAGGTGCAATAACTGCCCTTGGGATTTTCTTTACAAATAAAGTGATGTACTTAAAGAAAAAAACAGAGGAAGAAGTACTCGAAAGAGAAACGAAAAAACATTTTCGTATAGAGGATTTTTATGCTCTTCATAAAGAAGAAATTCATATCCCTTCACAATTCGGATACGACCTTCACGGATATTACATTCCTGCCGGTCATTCCACCAATAAGTTTATGGTTTTTTGCCACGGTGTAACTGTAAATAAAATAAACTCTGTAAAATATGCAAACTTATTCTTAAAAAGGGGATATAACGTCCTCATTTACGATCATCGTCGTCATGGTAAAACTGGCGGAAAAACAACAAGCTATGGATACTATGAAAAACATGATTTAAAATCCGTAGTTGACTGGCTAAAAAACCGTTTTGGCACCAATATTACACTTGGTATTCATGGTGAATCTATGGGAGCTGCAACACTTCTTCAATACGCAGGACTTGTAGAAGATGGTGCTGATTTCTATATTGCAGATTGTCCTTTCTCTGATTTTCAAGGACAATTACAGCACCGTTTAAAGGTTGAATTCCATTTACCAAAATGGCCTTTATTACCTTTAGCAAACGCATTTTTGAAAGTTCGTGACGGTTATACAATTCGTGAAGTTTCACCAATCGACTGTATAAAAAACATTAACAATCCCGTTCTCTTTATTCATAGTAAAGATGACGACTATATTTTAGCTGATATGACAAAAGCGTTATATGAAGCGAAAGAAAATAATAAGCAGCTTTATATTGCAGAACACGGTGCACACGCTTGCTCTTATAACGAAAATAAAGAAGAGTACGAAGCAGCCGTCGATCAATTTTTAAACACATATGTGAAAGAAACAAAAAACAGGCTTGCATAAGCCTGTTTTTTATTGCGCTAAAACGTCTGTAACTTGTTCCATATTTTCAGAAATCCATTGCATTGCATCATCTAACGTTGGGAATTCTGTCGTTTGAAATGTTACTTCATCTTGAAGTAACCAAACATCCTTTGCCTCTTGCCCTACACCTGCAATGGACCAATGTAACAAACTATATGGATGATTATCATTCAAAAATGATGCCCACGTGCGCTCATTTGCAATGTTTCGTAATGTATGTAATTGTTTATCCATCTCTCGTCACCTTACTCTAGTCAGTTATGAAAACTATTATAACACTCTCTTCTTTCTCAAACAAAGTGCTCTTTTTATATTGTCAAGCACTTCCCTTGATTATATGATGAAATTAAGCGTTTGGGAAGGAGGGATAACGTTGGCAAAAGTACAAATTAAAGTAAATGATAATGGCTCTTTTCGCGTTACAGGGGACGTGGAATTAGTCGACTCACAAGGAAATGTATTCCCAGCAAAACCGGCATTTTCTTTATGCCGTTGTGGTTTATCAAAAAATATGCCTTATTGCGACGCTTCGCATAAAGGTAAATTCGAGTCTGTTGTTAGAGCACCAGAGGCAGAATAATTTTACATGTGACATGCACATTTTTTTGTGCATGTTTTTTCTTTTTAGCAACTCCGTTATATCCCTTCTCCTTACAACATTTCTAATACTT
Source organism: Bacillus cereus group sp. BfR-BA-01441 (assembly GCF_022663075.1). Taxonomy (NCBI): domain Bacteria; kingdom Bacillati; phylum Bacillota; class Bacilli; order Caryophanales; family Bacillaceae; genus Bacillus; species Bacillus cereus group sp. BfR-BA-01441. Next base: position 8,896 of record NZ_JAKUEU010000043.1, on the reverse strand, counting down.
TTATTTCCATTCCAGCCTGCATATATTTTCACACAATTCTTCACATTCGAATATTTTTTACTAGCCTTTTATTTTTTTTGTGCTATAATTTGAGCAAACAGCATCCTTCGGGGTCGGGTGAAATTCCCAACCGGCGGTGATGAAGTGAAAACTTCTAAGTCCGTGACCCGTTTTCAACTCGAAAACGGTGGATCTAGTGAAACTCTAGGGCCGACAGTATAGTCTGGATGGGAGAAGGATATGTTTCTAGTTTTTTATATAGTGAATACACTTTTATTTCAGTATGCATATTTTTAAAGATTCATTTTGATTCTTTATATATGTTTAATTTTCTATACTTATTTTTTATACTGAAATAAAAAGAGACAACTAGCGTTTAAAAATTCGATATTTTGCTAGGTTTTTTCCTTATGCAGAAATATCAATTATCGTTAGGTTTCTTTCCTATGCTTTCGTATTCAAACTATATTTCTAGAAATCACGTCTCCCAAACCCCAAGGATATTAAATCCTTGGGGTTTTTTGATTTTTTTAGGAGAGGTGAAGAAAATGACAGATCAAGAATATATGAGGATTGCCCTGCAGTTAGCAGAAGGGACATCAGGACAAACAAGTCCAAATCCTATGGTTGGTGCTGTTGTTGTAAAAGATGGAAACATCGTTGGTATGGGGGCTCATTTACGAGCTGGTGAAGAACACGCAGAAGTTCATGCCCTTCAAATGGCTGGTCAGAACGCCAAAGACGCTACCGTTTATGTAACACTGGAACCGTGTAGTCACTTTGGAAAAACACCACCTTGTTGTGAATTGCTCATCGAAAAAGGAGTTAAGCGTGTTGTAATTGCTACTCTCGATTGTAATCCGCTCGTTTCTGGTAACGGAAAAAGAAGATTAGAGGAAGCTAGAATTGAAGTAACGACCGGTGTTCTTGAAGCAGAAGCAGTTTTATTAAATCGCTACTTTTTTCACTACATGAAAACGAAGCGCCCTTTTGTAACAATCAAAACAGCGATGAGCTTAGATGGAAAAACAGCAACTGTAACTGGTGAAAGTAAGTGGATTACAGGTGAAGAAGCACGTGCTGATGTTCACCAATATCGCCATACACATGATGCAATTCTTGTTGGAGTGAATACAGTTATAGCTGATAATCCTCATTTAACAACAAGAATTCCAAATGGTGGGAAACATCCTATTCGCGTTGTTTTAGATACCCATTTACGAACGCCACCATCTTCTCATGTTATAACAGATGGTTTAGCACCGACATGGATTATTGTCGGTAAGGATGTAAAGGAAGAGAAGATATCTTCTTATGAATCTAAAAATATAGCTATATTCCAAATGGAAACGAAACATATAGAAATCGAGGACCTTCTTTCCTTTCTTGGAGAGAAACAAATTCTTTCTCTATTCGTTGAAGGTGGCCAATCGATTCATGCAAGTTTCTTAAAAACAAACAATTTTAATGAAATTGTAACCTATATAAGTCCGAAATTAATTGGTGGGAAAGATGCTCCTACTTTATTTGGAGGAAATGGTTTTTCAAAATTACAAAATGCGCTTTCCTTGAAAATTCAAGAGATGAAACAAATTGGTGATGATATAAAAATCGTTGCGAATGCCCGAAACGAGGTGACGAAATGTTTACAGGAATTGTAGAAGAATTAGGAACGATAGCAAACATGCAACAAAGCGGAGAAGCGATGAAATTAACAATTCATGCAAAAAAAATTTTATCAGATGTTCACTTAGGTGATAGTATCGCGGTTAACGGTATTTGCTTAACTGTAACAAGCTTTACAACTACTTCATTTACAGTTGATGCAATGCCTGAAACGATGCAGTCGACATCACTTCGCATGCTTAAACCGCACTCTAAAGTAAATTTAGAGCGCGCAATGGCTGCAAACGGACGATTCGGTGGACATTTCGTTTCAGGACATATTGATGGAATCGGAACGATTTTAAATAAAAAACAACATTACAATGCCGTCTATTACAAAATAGCAATTTCTGATGAACTACTGCGCTATTGTTTGCAGAAAGGGTCCATTGCTGTTGATGGAACGAGTTTAACGATATTTGATATAGACGAATCTTCCATAACGATTTCACTCATCCCGCACACAGTAAGCGAATCTGTCATTGGAGCAAAAAATGCCGGAGATATCGTAAACATTGAGTGTGACATGATTGGTAAATATATTGAACGCTTTATTACTAAACCTACAAAACGAGTAGGTTCAATGACCGAAAGCTTTTTACAAGAAAACGGATTTCTATAAGGGGGAATCACAATGTTTCATCGTATTGAAGAAGCTCTAGAAGATTTAAAAAAAGGTAAAGTCGTTATCGTATGTGATGATGAAAACCGAGAAAATGAAGGCGATTTTATTGCTTTAGCAGAGTACATTACACCAGAAACAATAAATTTTATGATTACACATGGCCGTGGTCTCGTTTGTGTACCGATTACGGAAGGATACGCAGAACGTCTACAATTAGAACCAATGGTATCTCATAATACAGATTCACATCATACTGCGTTTACAGTGAGCATTGACCATGTCTCTACAACAACAGGGATTAGCGCTCACGAACGTGCAACTACGATACAAGAATTGTTAAACCCCGCATCAAAAGGTGCTGATTTCAATCGACCTGGACATATCTTTCCATTAATTGCGAAAGAAGGCGGTGTCCTGCGTCGTGCAGGTCATACAGAAGCTGCTGTTGATTTAGCAAAGCTATGCGGTGCCGAACCAGCTGGAGTTATTTGCGAGATTATAAATGAGGACGGCACGATGGCACGTGTACCTGATTTAATAGAATGCGCAAAACAATTTGATATAAAAATGATTACAATAGAAGATTTAATTGCTTACCGCCGCCATCATGAAACACTTGTGACGAGAGAAGTGGAAATTACATTACCTACAGATTTCGGTACTTTCCACGCAATTGGCTATTCTAACTCATTAGATACGAAAGAACATATCGCACTTGTAAAAGGTGATATTTCAACAGGTGAACCGGTACTTGTACGTGTTCATTCTGAATGCTTAACAGGAGATGTATTCGGTTCACATCGCTGCGATTGCGGACCACAACTCCATGCAGCACTTGCTCAAATTGAGCGTGAAGGAAAAGGTGTTCTTCTTTATATGAGGCAAGAAGGAAGAGGCATTGGGCTTCTTAATAAGCTTCGTGCTTATAAATTACAAGAAGAAGGATTCGATACTGTAGAAGCAAATGAAAAACTCGGCTTCCCTGCTGATCTTCGTGATTACGGTATCGGTGCTCAAATATTAAAAGATTTAGGTTTACAGAGTTTACGATTATTAACGAATAACCCAAGAAAAATTGCTGGCTTACAAGGTTACGATTTAGAAGTAGTCGAGCGTGTACCGTTGCAAATGCCAGCAAAAGAAGAGAATAAATCGTATTTACAAACGAAAGTAAACAAATTAGGACACTTACTAAACTTATAATTAAAGGAGAGATTTATTATGGTATTCGAAGGTCATTTAGTTGGTACAGGATTAAAAGTTGGAGTTGTTGTTGGACGTTTTAACGAATTTATTACAAGTAAGTTACTTGGCGGCGCTTTAGACGGATTAAAGCGTCACGGTGTAGAAGAAAATGATATTGATGTTGCTTGGGTTCCTGGTGCATTTGAAATTCCTTTAATCGCTAAAAAGATGGCTAGTAGCGGAAAGTATGATGCTGTTATTACATTAGGTACTGTAATCCGAGGTGCTACAACTCACTACGATTACGTTTGTAATGAAGTAGCAAAAGGTGTTGCGTCTTTATCACTACAAATGGACATCCCAGTTATTTTCGGCGTATTAACGACAGAAACAATTGAACAAGCGATTGAACGCGCAGGTACGAAAGCTGGTAATAAAGGATATGAATCAGCTGTTGCTGCAATTGAAATGGCTCACTTATCAAAACAATGGGCATAAAAAAAGAGGCTGCGGCCTCTTTTTATTTTTTCACCTTTTTTTGTACATCTTTTATTAATTCATTCATCGTTTTTCCTTCTGTTTTTATATGAAGAGCTTGTGCCGTTCTCCATACATTCTCTCTTTTTTTCGCTTCTTCTATAATAGTAATTTCTTTTCTAACTTCCTTTAAATCTTTTCCTTCCGTTTTCAATCCAAAATGTTCAGCTTTCGTTCGAAAGTGTTGTTCGATTCTTTGTTGCATTTCTTTTTGTTCAGGATTTTCAGCAGCCTTAACTGGATCAGAACTTATTGCTTTTATTAAAATTAAACAAGTCATAATCGCTAATATGTATTTGTACATGTAAAATCCTCCAACCCAATATAAATTACATATTTACTATGTACAACTAGGGCTTGGAAAATTCGTCCACAAAAATTCTTTTTTTCGCTTAAAAACCAATAATATCAAGCGTTCACAACTATTTATTACATTTTATTTACAAAAAAAGCAAACCCTTTTACAAGTTTGCTTTTTCATCTATCTTATAATGCACATTCTTCAATCTCAAATCCTAAATCTGCAATCATACCCCAGTCCGCAGTCGGCTCTTGTCCAGCTGTCGTTAAGTAGTCCCCGACAAAAATAGAATTTGCTGCAAATAAACCGATTGGCTGTACAGAACGTAAATTGATTTCACGTCCTCCTGAAATACGAATTTCTTTTGCTGGGTTTACAAAACGCATCATTGCCAGTACTTTTAAACATTCTACTGGAGTTAACTCTTTTTGTCCTTCAAGAGGTGTCCCCTTTACAGCAACAAGGAAATTACAAGGGATAGAATCTGCATCTATACGTTGTAATTCAAATGCAATTTCAGCACGCTCTTCAATTGTTTCTCCCATGCCAAAAATCGCTCCCGAGCATGGGGAAATGCCCGCTTGTTTTGCTTTTTGAACTGTATCAACACGATCATCATACGTATGAGTTGAACAAATACTATCGTAATTATTTGCATGTGTATTTAAGTTGTGGTTATAACGATGCACGCCTGCTTCCGCTAAACGTCCTGCTTGATCTTCATTTAAGAAACCTAAACAACAACAAATCTTCAAGTCTGTCGTTTCACGAATTTCCTTAACTGCTCCAATTACGTGATTTACCTCTTTATCCGTCGGACGACGACCAGACGCTACAATACAATATGTACCTGCTTTACGGCGTATTGCTTCATGTGCCCCTTCTACAATCTTCTCCTGCGTTAACCATGCATATTTATCAATCGGTGCTTCTGAAATAATAGACTGTGAGCAATATCCACAATCTTCAGGACATAATCCAGATTTCGTATTAATAATCATATTCAATTTTACTTTCTTACCAAAGTGATGATGGCGAATAATGTAAGCCGCATTCATAATTTCTAAAACTTCGGTATCATCAGCTTCTAATATCGCTATTGCATCTTCTTTCGTGATCATCTTCTCTTCCACTACGTCGTATGCAAGTTTTTTCCAATCCCTTTTTGTTTGTACTTGTTTCATTTCATCTCTTCCCCTCTTTTGTTATATGTATAAATAAAGCATGATACGTTGCCATTATCCCTTCATTTCCCGTGAAGTCTCTTTCGTATATGCGTAGCATCGCACGAAAGAGTGAGGGACTTTGACAATATGATCCTTCATTGCTATTAGTTGCTCCTACTTTTCGAATAGAATGCAGAAACTCCTTAACTTCTGTAAAACTCTCTATGTAACATGTTTCAGAAACATGCACATCCCCTGTTTCTATCTTACATATATGAAGCAACTGATCTTTTGAATAAAAACGTTGACCAATCGATGTTTCATTTTTTATATTTCTTTCTTCTTTCGCACGTTGGAACGAAGCATGCAATTCTTGAAACGTTTCATGTCCAAACGTTGAAAAGAGTAATATCCCATCTATAGACAAATGTTGAAATAAATTTCTTAACACTTGTTGTAAATTATTTAACCATTGAAATGTAGCATTTGAAATAATGACATCATATGATTCTTCTAATCGTAATCGCTCAATATCTTCACAGTGAAACGTTACATTTTTTACATTTTGTCTAGTTTGCGCAATCGCAATCATACTTTCAGCAAAATCAACTGCTGTAATATGTGCTTTCGGAAATAACTTTGATAATTGCTCTGTTACATACCCCGTCCCGCATCCCAGTTCTAAAATACGTATTGATGCCGTTTCACTATATCGTTCCTTTAAGATTGAAAGTAATGAATGTGCCATCTTTTTTTGTACATTTGCATATCGATCGTAAGATACGGCTGCCCCATTAAACCGTTTTTGTAGTAACGTTTTGTTGATCATGTCGTATCCCCTCTACAAATTGAATTATCTCATTTGCGCAATATTCAAAATTCGTCACACATAATGCATGCCCTGCTTCACTTACTACTTTCAGCTCGCTGCTGCTATTTTCCGTCATACTACGTGCCGCAGACAATGGGCATATTACATCCTGTTCTCCGTGAATAAGTAGTATAGGTACTTTAATTTCTTTTAGTTCTTCTCTCATATCTGTTTCTATTAAATAATCCAAACCTAGTTGTAAAGACTGAATAGAATCACCTTTAAAACGGTCTACAATGTCTTCAAAGTTTTTATTCTCTTTTAGCTCATCTTTCGTAAACATATTTTCATAAAACCGCTTGAGCGTATCTTCTTTCCTTCTCGCCAAATTCCTTTTCAGCCGTTCTACATGCAAAGCATTCCATCCGTTACTGTAATCGCTCGTATTTGTAAATTTAGCAGTACCACCAATTAATACGATGCCTTTTGCCTGAATCTTTTTATAAGCTTCAACTGCTGCTAACGCTCCTAGTGACCATCCAACCAATATTACGTTGTCATTATGCGCTACATCTATAATTCGTTCCGCAAATTCACTTCGTTCTTTCACATTACGCCAATCTATGCATTGAACAGAATATCCTTTAAAATACGGAAGTACTAAATCCCAAATATTCTCTTCCATTCCCCATCCGGGGATAAAAATAATCTTTAGCTCATTCATACGAAAAGCTCCTCTTCTTTCGCAATGTGGATAATTCGGTCAATAGCCCATTTAAAATCAGCTATTGTATGTTGCGATGTAACTGCAAAGCGAATTCGAGAACTATGAACCGGCACAGTTGGCGGACGAATTGCAATAGCCGCAATCCCTGCCTCTTGCAACCTTTTACTAAACCGTAAAGCATGTTCATTTGAACCGACTACAATCGGTACAATATGAGTTGAACTATTCCCAATATCAAAACCAGCATCCCTTAATTTAGTTCTGAAGTATTCTCCGTTTGCTATAAGGTTCTCTCTTCTTTCGTTATCTTCTTTTACAATTTCAATTGCTTTTTGCACCGCTCCTAACGTACTTGGTGGTAAAGCTGTAGTAAAAATAAAGCTTCTCATCATATTTTGTAAATACTCTATATAAATTTCATCACCTGTCAAATACGCACCATAACACCCTAAAGCCTTGCTAAACGTCCCCATATGTATATCAATTTTTTGAGCAAGATTTTTTTCTATATGAGATAACCCAGCTCCGCCGATTCCATATATTCCACTCGCATGTGCTTCATCAACTATAATGATTGCCCCGTATTTCTCTTTCAGCTGTACTAAATCTCTCAAATACGCAGTATCACCATCCATACTAAAAACGGTATCTGTTACGATTAATTTCCTTTTTTCAGGCGAAGCCATTTTCAACAACTTCTCTAAATGATCCAAATCATTATGACGATACCTTTTATGCTCTGCCCCGCTTAATATGATTCCATCAACAATACTTGCGTGATTTAACTTATCACTAAAAACAATATCGTGCCGAGAGGCTAAAGAAGATATGGCACCTATATTTGCCGTATACCCACTATTTACAATTAAAGCTCTTTCAGTACCTTTCCAGTCACATATGCTTCTCTCAACCTCTTCATATAATGGATGATTTCCTACAACGAGACGAGAGGCAGTCGCTCCAGTTCCATATCTTTTTGTACAGGCAATAGCAGCTTCTTTTAACCTTTCATCTCCAGCTAACCCTAAATAATTATTTGACGCTAAATTTAACATCCTTTTTTTATCTCGAATAAGCCAAGTCTCTTCTGCCTTCTCTGTTACATGCAAATCACGATACTGCCCTTGCTCATGTAATTGTTGTAATTTAGATTGAAGGTGCGCCCGCCACGTTTGATTCATTTTGGATAAACTCCTCTAATTTTGAAATCATAATATGTTCTTTTGCAGATTCTAATACTTCTTCTTTCGTAAACTCACCTGCAAAGAATGGCAATAATCCTAAAACTGGTACCCCGCTCAGCTCTTCAATCATCTCTTTATTTTCTTGCACTCTTTCCATTTCACATTCTTTGCAACCTGATAAAATGACACCCGCTACGGTTAAACCATGCGCCTTTGCGTAAGCAATCGTTAACACTGTATGATTTACTGTTCCTAATGTAGGACGAGCTACTACAATAAGAGGCAACTGTAATTCTTTTGCAAAATCAATTACTAAAGCATCTTCTGTATATGGGACAGCAAGCCCACCTGCTCCTTCTACAAATAAGCTATTAAACTCTTTTAATAGTTCATTATAGTAATCAGTAATTTCTTTTAACTTTACTACTCTTCCAGCTCTTTTCATGGCAAGTCTCGGAGCAAGTGGTTCTTCAATAGAATAAGGGCAAATTTCATTTTCTGGTGTCGGTACACCTGATAATGCTTTTAACCTTGCCGCATCTCCCTCAGGGTTTGATGCAACATGCCCACTTTGCAACGGTTTATACACCCCTACGTTATATCCTAATTCTCTAAATACACCTGCTATAGCACCTGCAACTACTGTTTTTCCAACTTCAGTATCAGTTGCTGTTATGAAAAAACCACTCATTATT